>JANQPS010001302.1 GCA_028285365.1 Thermoanaerobaculia bacterium
CGTCCGAGACCACGAGCCGGGCAGGGGTGACCTCGTCTTCGAGAAGCGTCACGACGCGTAGCCTGCCGGTAGGAACACCCCAGTCCCAGACGCGCACCGGAACCTCTTCGACTGTTCCTCCCACCGTGCGGATCCGGTAGAGACGCATGACCTCGTCCTCACCGGCTTCGGTGAACCAGATCCAGTCGCCCTCGGGACCGAACGCTGGCGCGAGCGGCAGCTGTCTCCCGGTGCGTGTCAATCGCAACGAGGTCGAGGGATCCGCGGTGGCCAGCAGTCTCAGCTCGTAGCCGTCCTGGTCGGGCCAGTTGTAGGCGACCAGGCTGCCGTCCGGACTCACCGCTGGCGTAGTCTGCGACACGATGAACTCGGTCACGAGCTCGCGTTCGTCACCGGTGGCGAGGTCGTGCAGCACGAGACGATCACCGCCTGCCTTGTGCAGGTAGACGAGGGCGTCGCCGTTCAGACTCACCGACGGCCCGAGCTCGAGGCCATCCCGAGCGCTCAGCGGAGAACCGAGAGAGACTCCGTCCGGGCTGCGCCAGAGATCGAGCGCGCCTTCCACTCCCGAGGCATACACGAGCGAACCGTCGGGCAGGAACACCGGGTCGAGGTCGACTGCCGGCGTATCGATGGCCGCCTCCGTTCCTGTCGTCAGGTGGCGCACGACGATCGCCGTGTCGCGCGTATCGTCGCGAACGAAAGCGAGCCGCTCGCCGTCCGGTGACCAGGCGGGTCGGAAGTCCATTGCGGCTCCGTCGGTCACGCGTGTCGCGCGACCGGTTGCCACTTCCAGGATCCAGATCCATCCGCGCGCGCTGAAGGCGACGCGGCCACCGTCGGGCGCCACCGCCGGGTCCGTCGGCCCCACGTTCATCGTCGGCAGTTCGTAACCCTCGACGTAGACGTGGTGGCTGTAACCCTGCATCTTCGCGTAGCGATTGGTCCATTGCGCGTCGGCTGGAGAACGGGTGGTGGCCGCTACAGCGGTGGCGAGCAGGAGGATCGTCAGCGTAGTGCGAGTCGTGTGCACGGAGGCTGCGTTGCGGGAGTGTCGGTACGAGTGCATGGCGTCATGGTACGCGGACTCGCGTCTGTGGGGGCGAGCGCCATCTCAACTGTTGAACCTACTGAGAGTCGGCCCCTGCAGGCTCAACCTCTCTTGGAGGTCGTTGTGCACGCGGGAGCGAACTCTGCGTTCGAGGTTGGGACTGCGCACCCGCCGAGCGCAAGCTCCTACCAGTCCTGATAGTGACGTCGCCACTTCACGGTCAACTACGATCGTCCACCCTCACGTCGATCTCACGCCACCGGCCGTCGCCGTGTTTGGGTGTCGGGTAGTAGCCGAGGGCATACTGATCACGCAGCTCTTGCAGCACCTCGAGGAGGGCAGTGCGTGCCTGACTCATGTTCGCGATCACCAGAACGGAACCACCGCTCTCGTGGACCGCGTTTTCCAGTTGTCGCAGGTCTCGTTCTGCTGTTTCTTGCGATCGCCAAGCGCTGAGGTGGGGTGCCGCGCCCATTGTCTCCGGGCGGATCCAATAGAGCAGGGCCCGGCTCTGACGAGCGACGTCGAGTAGGTCTTTGGTCGTCAAGGCGCTGACCCCGTCATCACCGTCTGATAGTGCGATGACAACTCGTCGACCCTGGCGTCGTTCCACTGCTCGCAGCCCCAGATAGAGGAATTCGCGAATTGCAGTGCCCCCGGCTGCCTCCAGATTCTCGAGTTCCTCCACGGAAGAGTTGCCCTGAGAGCCGTCGACCACCTCTAGAAGACGGTCCGAGACGGCGAGAATCTGGGCTTCGTCCTGGGGTCCCATCGAGTCGACGAAAGCACGGGCTCCTTCCAGAGCGTCTTTCAGCGGCGCACCCTGCATGCTGCTGCTGGCGTCGACGACGATCACGGCTGTGAAGGGAATCTCACCCCGAGCGAACGTGACGATGTCCTGAGGTCGGCCTTCGTCGAACAGCGCGAACGCCTCCTTCTCGAGGCCAAGCTCCCGAACCGTGCCTCTCTGCACCGTGACGTAGACCTGCTGGAGACCGAGATCCACATGGTCGTCGATGTGCAGGGCCGGCAGCGTCCGTTCAGTCGCAATAGTGCGCCCGAGGACGTCTCGAGCGACCACGCGAATCAGGTGTTGGCGGTTCTCTTGGCCGGCATCGACGGAGATCTCCCAAGGAGGTTGGTGCACCTTTCCAGCTTCATTGCCGTCGAAGTAGAACGTCAGGTGCTCGATCGGAACGTCGGAAGAAACGGCGCATCTGATCGTCGTGAGCCCGAACACGGTCTGACCGGCTGCTGGTTCGAGGATCTCGAGACTCGTCGAGTCCTGCGCCTTCGCGAGCCCCCCGGAACCCTCGAGGACGCAGAGCAGGCACAGGGACACCCAGAAGCTTCGCGCTGCAGGCGTCATGGCAGCTGTTGCAGAAACGACTCTCCGCACCTCTTTCGAATGGCTCGGTTTTCGTTCGGAGGATCGAGCTGTTCGAGTCGCTGCCGCAGACTCGGACGCGAGCGCTCGAGGTGCTCCTCCATGCGAGCGGCCAGTCGGTCCACGGCCGACACAGGACCGAGCGCGTAGCGCAGGCGCGCGGATTCGCCGCGATCCTCGGAGAACTGCCCGATGACCCAGTCGATCGGATCGTCGTCGTCAGCCGGCCGCCGAGAGTCTTCGGTCGCCAGCAGCGAGAGCGGCAAGACGAGCTCTTCTCTTTTTCCCAGACTCCGAATGGCCTCGACGAGCAGGTCGCGGGCGCCGTCCACGTCGCCGCGCTCCCGCGCGAGACGCCAGAGCTCTCGATAGGCAACCGTTCGGATCCAGTCGGGGTTTGCGTCGCGAGTCAGGGCGGTCAGAGGCTCGACCGCCTGGCGTGGTCTGGTCCGTCCGAGGTTGACGGCCCACCGAAGCTGGAGCTCCTCATCGTCGGGCGACACTTCGAGTGTTCTCCGGCTGGTTTTGACGGCCTCGCCGTATTCGCCGAGCAGCTCCTGCACGTAGACCAGCAAGTGTCCGGCTTCAGCATTCTCTTGGTGGTTGTCGAGGCTCGCCAGAAGCAAGCGGATGGCCATCTCCTGATTCTTCACTCCACCGGTTCGGTTCGAGACGGCCGCATGGTAGGCAAGGAAGTCGGAAGCGAACTCAGAACCTGTTCTTGTCTTCATGCGCGCCGTGCGTTCTGCCCAGAGCAGGCTGGTTTCGACAGCTTGGTTCGGCGGTTCGATCCGCAGCGCAATCCAGCCCTGGAGGGCAACAAACGAAGGGAAGGCGAGAGGGTCCTCGACCAGGGCTTCGGCCACCACGTCGTCAGCCAGCTCTAGACAGGGGTGCCTCGTCAATCGAATCCTGATCAGTGCCGCCAGTGCGTCTTGTCTCTCAGCGGCCCAAGCAGCCTGGATCGAACGGTAGCCTTCGACGAGAGGCACGAGAATCGGTTCACTCCCCAGACCGCTCGCCGCCAGCTGAGCGCAGTCGCGACGCCAAGCTCCTGCGTCCTCATGAAACGAGATCTTGATTTCGATATCGACCGGACCTCGTCCATCTTCCGGGACCTCGAGATCTTCCGCGAGTGACAGGTCCTGGAACAGTAGTGGCAGCTCGAGGTAGCGGTAGCCGCGGCCCAGACAGATCGAGGCAGTGCGGCGAGCGTTGTCTCGCCAGACCTCTTGCAGAATGGTTGCGGTGGGGTCGCCTGAGCCGATCGCGGCGGTCGAGATGCCTTTCTCCTTGAACGAGTTTCTCAGGAGGTAGAGACGGCGCTGGTTGGTCCCGTCCGTGCAGTCGAGGAACGTGCCGCCTCCAGTGCGCCCTTCCTCCTCGTGGAAACGAACATAGAGAGGATCTGCTGGCCAAGAACCTGGCGGAGCCGACTCACTCAGCGGCTCTCGCATGGATTCCGGGAGCTCGACGAACCGATAGCCGTTCGCCAAACACAGCGAAGTTGCGCGACTGACCAACTCGGGCACCGTCGTCTCGCTCTCGACGCGAAGGAAGGTCACTCGCTCCTCGACCACGAACTCGGCATCTGGGTTTTGGCCATTTTGCTGCGCTGTTGCGCTACCCGTCGCCAGTGCAAGACTGCACAGAGGAACAAACAAGCGTTCCCAAGCTACTCGAAAAGATGCGAGCCACGCCTTCGCTCGGTCCCACTCGTCGGTCAGAAGGTGCTCGAGCCTCTTCAGTCGGCAGGCACGCAGCCGACCCGCATCTGGACTCAGCCTTCTCAGGAAGTGCTTCTCGAGTCGTCGCGAACAGTACTCTTGCGTGAGGTCCTCAGCCTCCTCACGGGAGAGCCCTTTTCGGCGCACATGGGCGGAAGACTCATCGCTCATGATGGCCTGGAGGCGGCAGCACCAACGGCATTCTCGGGCAATAGACGTTCCGGTTCAGTAGTTTTCCGAGCGCCTGAACGACTCCGAGAAGCGCCCGTTCTCGTCAGCGAAACGCTCGAGGAAGTACTGCTCCTGAGCCTTGCGCTGCTCGTCTTCGCGGCTTGCGTCGTACTTTTCGAACAGCGGTCCGAACTGGCTGATGTGGTGCCCGGCGGCTCTTGCCTTGAGCGGGCCCACGGACGTGATGTCGACGTGGTAGTTCGGAGTGGCCGAGTAGTAGAAGAACAAGAGAGGCACGTCGTGGGCCTGGTAGCCGGCGCGCTCGAGCTCGGGGAAATAGAGGCGCCACCTCGCTGCGCGGACCGCGTCGACGCCGATGATCGAGGCGGCGCGATGATCGCTCTTGTGGTACTGCACGTACGGCACTCCGGGATCGGGGGAGAAGATGGCGTCCGGGCGCACGCGCCGGATCTCGCGTGCGATCTCTCGTGTCAACGTGCGGGCGTCGACGTACTCGAGCATGCCGTCGTCGTAGCCGAGGAAGACGATGTGCTCCTTCGGGATACCCAGAGTCGTCATCGCACCAATCTCTTCACCCTGACGAATTGCTGCCAGGCGCTCGCGAGTCATCTCCGGGTCCCTAGAGCCGGCGTTGCCGCTCGTGTAGACCACGACGTGGATCTCGTTGCCGCCTCTTGCGAGGAGCGCCAGAGTGCCGCCCGAAGTGAGCACGTCGTCATCGGGGTGTGGTGAAAGCACCAGGACCCGCTTTCCGCTCCACTCTTCGATGCGATCGGATCCGGTGTACTCGGGATCGACCTGGGCAATCTGAGACAGAGCGGGGGCTGCCAGGAGCCACGCTGCGCCGAGAGACAGCGTCGCAGTGAGGATGAGGCGGAACATGTTCCAACTCTAACGGTTGAGGTTGGTTTCGACGGGTCGTGGGTGCTGCCAGGTCACGCGTGGTGGTCGCTAGAGACGACCACGCTCGTCAAAGTGCGCACGAGACGCGGTTGAACAGGTGCGCCTTTAGGCGTGCACGTGAGTGCCCCTGTTCGTCAGCGCGGCGGCGGACCGTCCGGGTCCTCTACGCCCAGGAGTTCGTCGATCAAGGTGTCTACGTCTGCATCGAGATCGAGATCATCGATCAAGGTCGGCTCGGCGACCATGTCGTTGACGTCATTGAAGAGTGCGGTCTTGGTGGCGATCTGTTCGTAGAGCCGGTCCAGTTGCACTTCGGCTTTGCGCTGCTCCGTCAACCCGTCCAACCTGTCGCACATCTGATCCAGCGTCCGGCTGGCTGCTACTTCCGTGTCGGTGAACTCCGAGGTAACGGTGACGCGCTGGCAGCGTCGCACCGCAGGATCTTCGAGTGCAGGGACCCAGTAGATCGAAGCTCTCATTCGCGCTGAAGTGGCGTTCGATTCCAGCTCCTCGAAAGGGCCGACCAGACGAGCGAGGCGATCGCTGCGTTCGATGAAGCTGACGCGGTCTGGCTCGGTGCCGTCGAGCTCCAGCAGGAGAGGTCGCTCGACGTAGTCCTCGTGCTCGATGTCGTCGAGTGGAGTGACGCGCAGCGTGATCCCGGACCTCGAGGCGACGCGTTGGAGAGTCTCGAGGGCTTCGTTTTGGTTCGGACTCTGAGGTATTGCGGGCTCGAGCATTTCGAGCTGACGCTCGATGTCTTCGAGCCGTGACCTGAGAGTGTTGGGATCCCTCATCTCGTGGCTCCGAAGCTCCGACCTGACCCACGCGGCTTCTTCCTCCATGGCTGCGAGGTTATGTGTGGCCGGTAACCGGATGGTGAACCGTGCTCGCCCGTCTGAGAAGGAGTCGACCGAGTGGAAGCGAGGCTCGATCACGAAGGCACCAGTCTCGTCGACGAAGCCCCAACGATCGTCCACGCGGGCGGGGGCCAATCCTTCGTCGTGCCAGCCGAGCTCGTCGAACGAAGGCTCGACGACGAGGGCACCGGATCGGTCGACGAATCCCCATCTTCCCCGCACGCGGACGGGTGCCAAGTCGTTCCTGAACGGGAGGGCTCCGTCGAAGGGCCCAGCGATGATCGTTTTGCCCGACGGGTCGATGAAAGACCAGCCGCGGTCGTGCTTGACGGGTGCGAGGCCCTGGGAGAACGGAAGGGCCCCGCGGTACTCGAGGGCCACTGCCACCGTACCTTCGCTGTCGAGGAATCCCCACTTCTGCTCCTTTTGGACCGGTATGAAACCCTCTCGTGCGGCGAGAATCGTGTCGTAGCCGTCCGCGATCTTTTTGCCTTCGCGGTCGATCAAGGCCCAACCTCGGTCGCTTCTGACTCGCGCGACGCCTTGATCGAAGACCCCTGCGTTTCGATACTCGAGCGGGCCTACCACGATCGCTCCAGAAGTATCGATCCAGGCACTCAGCAGGGCCCAGGGCTCTTCGCGGACGATGTCGACTTGTGCCAGGCCATTCGAGAAGGTCGAGCCGCTGGCGAATCTGGGCTCGATGACCCAGCTGCCGTCCCTGCTGATGTAGCCCACGTCCCCCTCGGGACCTCGGGCGGGCGCGAGACCTTCTGAGAAGCTGCCGATCCAGGAGAACTCGGCTGGCACGACCAGCAGACCATGGTCGTCGATGACCCCTACGCGCCCCCAAAGAGGCACCTCGATGACGGCTAGGCCTTCTGAGAAGCTTCCCGCGCTCGCGAAGATCGGAGCGATGACCTCATTGCCCGAGCGGTCGACAAAGCCAGATCGGTAGCTCTCGGGCATGACCGCAGTGGCAAAGACGAGGGTGATCTGAAGACTGAAGGCGGCGAGGAGTGGAGTCTTTGGCATGATGGCTTTACCATTTTGTGGAAGTGCAGTGACGGCGACCGGGAAGCTCGAGTTGTTACACGAGACTCCGCGTGGATCACGCATCGCCTGGTATGAGCGACTGCTACAGAGCCGCGCGGAGTTGGGCTGATGACTGGAGTTGACGTGTCTGGAGTGGTGTCTCGAGTGAGTGTTCAGAAGGTCGCCCGGCCTCGATTCACCGACGCCATTCGCGTGGTTGGCTCGGCCCTGGGTTTTGCCTTCGCTGCCAGCCTTCGCCGACTGTTCGGTCGTCGGCGTAGACCGTCGTGGAGCTGGCGGTTGGAGGCGACGATTGCCGCCCAGCGGGGTGCTTGGTCGGTGATGCCGAAAATCGGAGTCGTGCGCTGGCGGCGAGTAGGTGATCGCATGAGTCCGATGCTCACGGACGGTCTCGAGACGGCTCCAATCGAAGGCGGCGGACCAGCGGGCTTGTGGCTGATGCCCCCGGAGGACCGTGGCCGGGTCGTGCTCTACATTCACGGTGGGGGTTTTGTCTTCGGCTCCTTGCGAACGCACGGCAACCTGATCGGTGGCATCGCTCGAGCGACGTCGGCGCGAGCGCTGGCGCTCGAGTACCGGCTGGCTCCGGAGCATCCGTGCCCTGCTGCGCTCGACGACGTGCTGGCTGCCTATCGCTGGTTGATCGATCGTGGGACGGAACCGCAGCACATCGTCCTCGCAGGCGACTCGGCGGGAGGCAACCTGGTGCTGAGCGCGCTGCTCGCCTTGAGAGATCGTGGGGAGCCTCTACCGGCGGCGGGGGTGGCCATCTGTCCATGGGTCGATCTGGCGTGCTCCGGGGAGAGTTTCGAGCGCAACCGTGACCTCGACTTCGTGGGACTCGAGCACTGCCGACTTGCGGCAGATCACTACCTCGCCGGCGCCGATCCGAGAGCGCCCGAGATCTCGCCGCTGTTCGCCGAGCTCGAAGGACTGCCGCCGATCCTGGTCCACGCCGGGGGACGGGAGTCGCTGGTCGATCAGATCCGCCAGTTCAGCGAACGCGCGGAGCAGGCAGGTGTGTCCGTGGAGACCAGGATTCACGACGAGATGGTCCATGTCTGGCACATGTTCAGGAAGCTGACTCCTGAGGCGCAGGTGGCGCTCGACGAGATTGGTGCGTTCGTCGAGAAGACCGTCGCCGACGCGGAGCGCTCCACCTCCGCCGCAGGCTCCTAGCCGACGATCTCTCGCGCGACCGGAACGACTTCGCGAAGCTTGTCGAGATGTCCGTGAGCGTCGAGCTCACCGCCGAGGGTACGCAGGCAGAGGTGGGTCAACCCGATCTCTTGCCAGCCGGCGACCCGGCTCTGCCACTCGGCTTCGCGAGGTCCCACGACGGCAACTCCTGCCTCCGTGCCGATCTGGTCTTCGGGTCGACCGGCGGCTCGCGCCTGTTCGGCGATGCTCCCGGCTATCTGGGGATACTGCTCCGGTGAGCACAAGACGAACCAGCCGTCACTCTGGCGACCAATCCGGCGGACGACGGAGGCACTCGGCTCGGCTCGTCCTCCAATCCAGACGGGAATGGGCCTCTGGACCGGGAGGGGATTGAGGCCAGCGTCTTCGACTCGATCGAAGCGACCGTCGAAGGACACGGTTTCTTTGGTCCACAGACGCCGGAGGAGCTCGAGCTGCTCGTCGCAGCGTGCTCCTCTCGTCCGGAAGTCCTGATTCAAGAAGCGGTATTCGTCTTCGTTGCCGCCGACTCCGATACCGAGGCGAACCCGACCTCCAGAGAGCACGTCGAGCTGCGCCGCCTGCTTGGCGAAGTGGACCGTTTGCCTGACGGGCAAAACGATGACCGAAGGAACGAGCTCGATCCGTTCGGTGATGGCGGCAACGTAGGCGAGGAGCATCATGGGCTCGTGGAGATGCCGGTTGCCAGGGCGCAAGATCTGATCGGGGACGCGCAGATGGGTCAGGCCGAGCTCCTCCGCGAGCTGGGCGAAATCGCGAATGGCGCCGAGGTCGTCAGCCAACTCGCGGACTGGAAGGGAAACGCCGATACGCATGATCACTCCTCGGAAGAAGGGTGCGAGGTAAAACCGAACAGAGATTCTGAAAACTATTCTAGGTGGGGCCGCTCGAGAGGTCGAGCTCAGGATCTCCTCGGTGTCGATTGGTGAGAAATCCCGGACCCGACGTGTCAAAGTGAGCGCCATGAGTCAGGAGCCTCACCTCACGCCGGCCAACCTCGTCGGTAGCCGTTTTGCAGCGTCGACCTTCGAGTCGATCGACGTGGCGATCGTCGGCTACTGCCCGAGACCATCGGCCATCGACCGCTATCAGCCGCAGACCACTCAGGATCAGTTCTTCATCCACGTCGCGCCATCGAGCGTCGAGCTCTGCAGTCACGACGGACGCGACTTTCTCTCCATCCATCACGTTTACGGAGGCCCGGTGTCTTCGGCGCTCGTCGAGGAGCTCGCGTACTACGGTGTCTCGGTCGTGCTCGCCTATGGTCTGGCGGGCAGTCTGGGACGCCGTCCGCTACGAATGGGCGATCCCTACATCGTCGAGCGAGCGCTGGCACGTGACGGAACGACACCGCACTACACGAGCTCGGACGTCGTCGAGTCGGACGACAGCCTCAATCGCCTGGTCCTCGAGGTCACAGCAGGGCGCGACAGTCTGTGCCCGGCGCCAGTGCAGGCGCTGACGACCGACGCCATCTATCGCGAGTACGAGCCTGATCTGGAGAGCGCCCGTCTGGCGGGCTGCGACATCGTGAACTGCGATTCGTCGCATCTGTTTGCAGCCAGTCGCAAGGTAGGGATTCTCAGTACCGAGTGCGGAGTGGTCTCCGACGTAGCCCGCGGAGAAGGCGACCAGTGGGACAGCACGCTGGCGACCATGCTCTCCGAGTCCGGCTCCGCGGAAGGTGTCGAGCCGACGCTCAACCCCCTCGAGCTCACGGGCGACATCGTCGAGTTGTACGTCGAGTCGGTCATGCCTCGGCTGGCAGGAGCAGGCGTGCCGTTGCCATGACGACTCCCGATATCGATCTTTCGCTCGTCGTACCTGTGTACAACGAACAGGACGGAGTCGCGACGCTGCTGAGCGACTGGGCTGAGGAACTTCGAGGGCTCTCTCTGGAGTTCGAGATCCGGGCCTACGACGACGGCTCCACCGACGAGACGGCCGCGGTCCTCGAAGCTGCGGCGCGCGAGCTTCCGCAGCTGGTGGTCAATAGGCACTCCAACCTGGGACACGGCCCAACCATCTTGCGCGGCTACCGCGAGGCACGTGGGCGATGGGTCGCACAGTTCGATTCGGACGGTGACATTCCCGCCGAGGCCCTGCGCACGATGTGGCGGAGTCGCAGCGATGGGGCCATGGTTCTGGGCCAGCGCGTCGGCCGCAAGCAATCACTCGCCCGGCGGTTGATCTCTTCTGGCTCGCGATTTGCGGTCGCTAGGCTTTTTGGTGGTTTCGAAGCGGGGTCGACGCTCGACGTCAACACTCCCTGCCGCCTCATGCCCCGTCCCTTGCTCGATGAGCTTCTCGAAGAACTCTCCGACGATCTGTTCGCACCCAACATCGCGCTGACGGGACTGGCTTTGCGACGGGGAGCGGTCGTGCAGGTGGACGTGCCTTTTGTTGGCCGTCAATGGGGTCGAGACTCTCTGGGATCGGTGCGACTCTGGCGGGCGGCGGCCCGCTCGCTCTTCCAGACCGTTGCCGTCGCCCGCGCCGCGCGCCGGAGAGATGCGTCGCGGGGAGCGATCCTGGCGGATTCGGCCGAGTCGTCTTGAAGGACCCGGGCAAGGTCGTCATCGTCGGCGCTGGTCCCACTGGACTCGGTGCGGCGTGGCGTCTGCGCGAGCTAGGCCACGATGACTTTGTGATCCTGGAAGCTGGTGCGGGTCCGGGGGGTCTCGCGTCGAGCGTGGTCGACGACCGGGGCTTCACGTGGGATCTCGGTGGCCACGTCCAGTTCTCGCACTACCGCTACTACGACGACGTGCTCGACCTCGTGGTGGGCGGCGGATGGCTGGAGCACGAGCGCGAGTCCTGGGTGTGGATGCCAGGACGAGAGCTTGGCGGGTCGGGAGCGTTTGTTCCCTACCCGTTCCAGAACAACCTCCATCGTCTGCCCGCGTCGCTTCGCGATGAGGCCATCGCCGATCTCGAGAGGGTCGCGCGGCGCGAGCGCGGCGCGGCGCGGCACTTTCGTGAGTGGATCGAAGGGACGTTCGGTCAGGCGCTGGCACGGCTGTTCATGGTGCCCTACAACCAGAAGGTCTGGGGTTATCCCCTCGACCAGCTGGAGGCGGGCTGGATCGGTGATCGGGTGGCGATTCCCGACGTCGAGCGCATCAAGCGCAACGTCGAGAGCGGTCGCGACGACGTCTCATGGGGTCCCAACAACCGCTTCCGGTTTCCGCGCAGCGGTGGGACAGGGCGGATCTGGTCGGACGTCGCCGCTCACCTCCCTCGAGACGTCCAGCACTACGGCAATCCTGTGAGCGCGGTGGACGTCGAGGCGCGCGTCGTTCACTGTGAGGGGCGGGGCCAGAGCGAGCGACGCTACGACACTCTGATCAGCACCATGCCGCTGGACCAGCTGTGCGCTCGCAGCTCGGGGTTGACCGACCCTGTGCTTCAGGCGGTGCGAAGCCTGCGCTACTCGTCGGTTCACGTCATCGGACTGGGTTTGGAGGGGCCGAAGCCAGAGACCCTCTCGAAGAAGTGCTGGATGTACTTCCCGTCTCCGGCGAGCCCACACTACCGGGTCACGGTGTTCTCGAACTACTCGCCCGAGAACGTTCCGGCGGGAGCGAGCCGATGGTCGCTGATGGCCGAGGTCTGTGAGACGGAGCATCGACCGGTCGCGGTAGGGACGATCGTAGGCGATGTGCTGGAGGCACTGAGAGTGGACGATCTCGTACCTCGAGATACGCGGGTCGTTTCGCGCTGGCACCGTCGACTCGAGCACGGTTACCCCACGCCTTTCCTGAAACGCGACGAGGTTCTCGCTGCGATCCGGCCCGAGCTCGAGCGTTCTCGGGTGTTCTCGCGCGGTCGGTTTGGTGCCTGGCGCTATGAGGTTTCGAACCAGGATCACAGTTTCATGCAAGGTGTGGAGCTGGTCGATCGGTTGTGTGGGCTCGGCGACGAGTCGACGTTGGAGGACTCAGCGCGCGTCAACAGCGGTGTGTTCCTGAAACAGGCGGTGCAGTCGGTTCCCCTCGACTCTTCGCCCAACTCCGTGGACTTCTAGCTACCGGGCTCGAGGTCTCTGGCGTCGAAGACGAGAATTCGGTCGCCGTCGATGTCGGTGACGGCCACGAGCTCGCGCTCACCGTCGTCAGCCGTTGCGACGCCGACCGGTCGGGCGGTGGCGCCCGATTCCCGAGCGGGTAGGCGAACGATCGCCGAAGGGGTTCCGTCGTACTCGAGCAGCAGCAGGCAGCCTCGAGCTGGCTCAGTGGTCAGGATCCTCCCTGACGCGAGAGCGGCGAGAAAGGCCCGGTCCTGGCTGCCGTAAGCGGACCAAGCGTTGAGCCGGTGACTCGAAATGGAGTCGAGGTCGCGACTCGCCCCGACGAACCGGAGGGTCCTGTTGCCGATGTCCGCCACGAGGAGACTGTCGCCGCGAAACGCGAGGCCAACGGGCTCGCGGAACCGTTCCGCGGCGCTGATCGTGGCACCCGTGCTGCCAAGCCTGCCGTCGGTGCCTCTCTCGAGCAGCAGCACACGGCCGTTGCCGGTATCGGCGATCGCAAGTCGTTCGCTGTCGTCGAAGACTACTTCTCGTGGACCGTAGAGCGAACCAAGCTGAGGGTCGAAGTCTTCGGCGCGCCAGCTCGTCGAGGCTCCCGGCTCGCTCTCTTTGGCGACGAACACGATTCGGCCGTTCCAGGTGTCGGCGATCGCGAGGTCACCGCGTGCGCTGACGGCGACTCCCCAGGGTTGGTCGAGCGCCAGACCGTCGGCGGACCCGATGACCAGATCGACGGCGCCTTGCGCGTCGAGACCCAGGATTCGGTCATTCCCCGAATCGGCGACGACCCAGCCTCCCTGCGGGCGTGCCGAGATCCCGGCAGGGGCGTCGAGAGCCTTGCCCGAGAAGGGGCCTTTCCAGACCTCGAGGGCAGTAGGCTCGACCACCTGGAGCGTCGCCGACTCCCGAGACTCGAGATTCGTCAGGGCAAACGGCAGGCTTTCGCCGAGGGGCTCGAGGTCGTCGCGAACCCACATCGACATGTCTTCGCGCAGTGGCCAATCGCGCAGCGACACACCCGGATAGCGTCGATGCAAGACCACCTCGCGAAGTCGACGCCATGACTCCGGCGAGCTCATCCTTTGCCAGAGCTCGTTCAGCGTCTCGATGCGATACGTCTCGACGGGCCACCAGGTTCGTCGGTACTTTCGCTGGGCGTAGCCGCGCATTACGGCGGCCCACAGCTCGTCCGACGGTGTGCTCGAGCTCAGCACGACGTCCGCGGAGCCGACAGCAGGCGTCTCGTCGTCGAGCAGGCGTGCGCCGGGAAGAGATCGGAGATACCAGGCGAACGGCCAAGCGACCGCCGAGGTGTAGGCCACTTCGATTCCGGGCTCGCCGCTCCGTCGCGAGGCGAGTCGATCGAGCTCCTCGAGCACTACGTTGACGTCGGGTGTCGAGTGAGCGTAGACGAGCAGCTCGGTCGCGAGCTCGTCGTTGACGTAGTTCGCCTGCCAAGCCGTGCGAACGGTCCAGATACCGCTCATGAGCAGGACACCGATGATCAGCCAGCGTGTGGCGGAGCCGGTTGCCAGCCTCGAGCGAAGACGCCGTGCCGCCGCCGCGAGCAGCAGCACGGCGAGGAGCGAAGTCAGCCAGCGCATCGTGGCAGCCACACCCTGAGCGTCTTCAGCGACAAATGGACGACCACCACTCAGCATGACCAGAGAGATCGGCACGAGCCCACCGATCGCAAGGAGCCCGGCAACGACAGGATCCCCGACAATGGCTTGCACGAGTCGACGCGAGAGCTGCGCCGCCGCATGACCACCGAGGAGTAGGAGCGGGAGTACGGTGTGAACCACCAGCCAGGGCATCTTCTCGGCCGCGACCGAGTAGGCGATCAGACTGACCAGCGCCCACCACATCAGGAAGCCCAGGACCAGCCTCTGCCAGTCTCGAGGTGATGGCGATGTCGCGCTAGTGGTCGCAGCGTTGCGGGTCGCAGCGTCGTCAGAGGGACCGGATCCGTCGAGCTCGTCCGCCCGACCGGAAGATCGAGACCGGGTCCGGATCAGCACGACTGCGCCGATCGACAGCAGCACAGGCAGGCTCTCGTAAAGGGCGAGCAACATGACGTAGTAGAACCAGGGTTGCTCTCCTCGGGCGACCTCCTGCTGCTCCAGCCAGTAGCCCAGACTTCCAGCTGTGCCGTTGACGAAGCCCACGCGGACGTTGGCAAGGAGACCGGAGAACAGTAGCCACAGGGTTGCCCAGAAGCTCGTGAACAGCGTCAACCAGGTCTTCCAGCCCGGTCCCCCCGCTTGTCGCCGACCTCCGGCAACCGCGAACCACCACAGGCCGAGAGCTGCGGCAGCCACGACGCAGGCGGAGACCGTCAGAGTGGTGCGAGTGAGGGTTTCGGTTGCGCCGTCGTCGAGGACCGGCCATCCGAACAGGAAGCTCAGCGCCCCGGCCGCAAACGGCAACACCAGGCTCAGCATCATCACCGTGAGGTCCCGAGCCGCGGCGATCGGTACTCGCCAGGTCGTGGCCGTTCTGTTCCCGGGGCGCCTGATGACCCATGCAAGCGCGTACATCCCGAAGATCGTCCCCGTGATGAAGCTCACCTCTTTGGAAGCAAACGAGAGCGTCATGCAGAGACCCACCAGCCAGAGCCATCGCCGCTCGCGCGTCTCCAAATAGCGCAGCATCGCGTAGGCCCAGCCGATGGTGACGGCGACGATCAAGAGGTCATTGCGCGCGTAGCGACCGTAGAAGAGCATGCTCGGAGAGATCAGCATGAGCACTCCCGCGAGCCAGGCAGCGCGACGTCCCAGGTAGCGGCCAAAAAGAAAGAGCAGTGCGACCGCGGCGATCGCGGCGAGGGCTACCGGAAGACGCGCCGTGGCGTCACTGTCGCCAAAGAAGGCAAACGATGCCGCTGCGAGGTGATAGAGCAACGGGCCGTGATACGCGGGATGCTGGTCGTAGCTCCTGTACTCCAGGAGGCGGTAGGAGAAGTGGGCATGGAGACTCTCGTCGTGACTGAGTGCGCGGCTGTCGAGATCGACGAGGCGAGTGAGAGCCACCACGACGAGCAGTGCGCACCAGGCCCATTGCCATGGCTCCCCGCCGAGTCGAGCTGCTCCGCGCTCACTCATGGGTTGCCTGGGAGTGGTAGGTCGCGATTGTGCGATCCGCAAGTGAGAGGGTGATTCGATCGCTGCGGACCTGCACCTCGATCGTGGCTCGATCACCTGACTCGGGTGAACGTAGCGCGTGACGAAGGGCCCAGCCGATGCGGGGGTCGGGCCAGGTGTCCCAGGCGACATCGATGTCGTAGCCGCCGCCCGTCCCGAAGCGGTCGCCGACGAGGGCCTGCACGTCGCGCTCGAGATCGAAATGGGGTGAGGCGCTTGCCCCCGTGCGCAGAGGTGCCAAGGACACGGTGACGAGCGATAGCAGGCAGCTTGCAGCCAGCAGCGGGACGAGCCAGGAGACGATGCGTCGTGATCTGTTCGTTCCGCTGGCTCGCTCGCCTTGCATGGCGCGGGACGCAAACGCGTCGACCTCCATGCCGACGAGAGCGAAGAGGATCAATGTGGTTGTCAGCTGCTGCTCCAGCCCGGCGCCAGGCCGCAGTCCGAGCACCGCGGAACTGAGCAGAGCGACGACGACGAGTCGATACTCGGCTCCGGGCGGGTCGCCAGGGAGCTCTGAGCCGAGGCCGGCGCGGACCTCTCGCTCGCCGTGCCACGAGCGCTGCACTGCCAGCGTGACGAGGAGGATCAGGGTCAGCCCGATCTCGAGGAGCGCGGTGTCGTAGGAAACTGATGTCGGTAGTGGCGCTGTGAACGACCACGACTCGAGCCAGCTCGTCAGGCTTGCTGAGATCGCGAGTGGCCCGTCCCACTGAGAGAGGCCAGTGGTCGAGACCACGAGAACTGTCGCTGCCAGGCTGACGCGCCACACCCCGCTGTTTGCCAAGGTCCAGCCGCGCCACCGAGTGATGACGAATGTCACCAGAGCGATCAGGAACCAGTCCCAGACGATCGGCCCGCTCAGGAGAAGCCCGCCCGTGATCGTGCCGGCGCTGGCTTCGAACCAGGGTGATCGCCAGTGAAACGACGTCAGGTCACCGTCTTGCCGCGACTCGAGGCCGCGAGCGGCGACGCCGGACAGAACCAGCAGCAAAAGCGCCGCCAGCTGGGTCGAGCTTGCGACGCTCGTCGCCATCACCCAGGACGGTGAGATTGCGAGGAGCGCGGCGATCGTCATGGCTCGAAGTCGAAGAGCGGAACCGACGCCTAGAGGAAGAACGAAGAGGAGAAGGGCTCCCGCGAGGCCCCCTGGAAGCCGTGCCATCGCGTCATGGTCGAGAAGCCAGAAACCAAAGATCTGGGCGCTGAGGAGCAGAGCCGACTGTGGTGGATGCTGGAGGGTGGGGGCACTGTGACCACTAGCGAGCTCGGACGCTGCCCAGGCTGAGGCGGCTGTGTCTTCGGCCAGCGGGACGTCATGCACGGTGCTCCACCTGATGGCGACTCCCACGAGCGTCAGCACCGCAACACAGAGCGCGAGTGGCGCGACATGTGATGCGGGCTTCGGACTCCCGCTCGAGGTGCTCATGACGGGT
>JANQPS010001316.1 GCA_028285365.1 Thermoanaerobaculia bacterium
GCGCACGTCTCGCTCCAGTGCTGACGCTGCCGACGCGAAGCGAGTGCGTTCGACGAGGCCGAAACGGTGGTCTCGTCTGCTGGTCGTACGGAGCCGTCAGTCGAGTGAGCTCGAGACCTTGTGTTCGAGCTTGAGCAACCACTCCTTCTTCTTGGGGTTGCCTACGTAGCTCCCGGCTCCTCCCTTGCGCGGCACGACTCGGTGACAGGGGAGGATGATTGGTATCGGGTTGGCCACCAGTACCGACCTGACGAGGCGGTAGGAGTCGGGTATCCCGAGGTTCGCTGCAATCTTCTGGTAGCTGCGCCGATCGCCGTAGGGGATCTGCCGTGTTGCCTCGAGAATCATGCGACTCGTGTCGTCGAGGTCGTGTGGCGAGAGATCGATGTCGATCTGCAGTCGTCGCCTGGCGCCCGCGAGATACTCGGATAGGCGCCCAACAGCTTCATCGATGAAGTCGGAGCGTTTGGCGTCCTTGAAGGGCGTGAATTGCCGCCGCTCTGAAGGACTCGGCACGATCACCAGACGAGAGATGCTGCGATCGCGAAACTCGATCCCGAGCGAGCCCATAGCCGAGGGAAAGAGAATCCGAACCGCTGTCGAGTCGCGGAGATCGGTCGCAGGTTGATCGATTTTTGAGGCCATCGAAATCGGCGACAGACTAGCACGAGGGAGAGGTCGCAGCGGCCGACAACAAGTTTAGATGTTTTTTCTCGTTTTTCTCTCCTTGGCGGCTCTCGGATCAGGCCAAGAGATTGCCGACAGATCGGGGCGACGTTCGGGGCGATGACGCTCCACAATGAGGTCTCTCTCGGAGCGGTCGGCTGTTCTGTTCCACCCGGCCAGACACGCCATTGGCCTGAGCTCGGCGCTGTTACACTGCGCCCACGCTGGTGATTGTTCGCGAGATCCTGGTGTTCCCCCTATGAGCAGTACCCGCGAGGACGCCCTCGCCTACCACCGCCGTTCCCCACCCGGCAAGATCGAGGTCGTTCCCACCAAGGGGACGGCAACGCAGCGGGATCTGTCGTTGGCGTACACGCCTGGCGTTGCCGAGCCGTGTCGGGAGATTGCCGAGAACCCGCTCGACGCATACGAATACACGGCCAAGGGGAACCTGGTCGGGGTGATCTCCAACGGCACCGCAGTGCTTGGTCTCGGCAACATCGGTGCTTTGGCCAGCAAACCCGTGATGGAGGGCAAAGGCGTTCTGTTCAAGAGGTTTGCGGGACTTGACGTCTTCGACCTGGAGCTCACGCCTACCGACCCGGACGAGCTCGTCAGGACGATCCGAGCGCTGGAGCCGACCTTCGGCGGAATCAACCTCGAGGACATCAAGGCGCCCGAGTGCTTCGAAGTCGAAGCGCGCCTGAGGGACGAGCTATCGATTCCGGTCTTCCACGACGATCAGCACGGCACCGCCATCATCGCGGGAGCTGCGCTGCTCAATGCGCTGGACCTGAACGGCAAGCGCATCGAAGACGTCAAGGTGGTCGTCTCGGGAGCCGGTGCCGCGGCTCTCGGCTGCGTACGGCTCTGGCTCCACCTCGGCTTGCGTCGCGAGAACGTCCTGCTCTGTGACTCCAAAGGTGTCGTCTACGAAGGACGTACCGACGGGATGAACGAGCACAAGCGAGAGTACGCCGTACAGACCGAGTCGCGGTCGTTGGCTGATGCCCTGGTCGGCGCCGACGTGTTCATCGGACTTTCGGTGGCTGGCATCCTCGAGCCCGAAATGCTCGAGAGCATGGCGGACCAGCCGATCGTGTTTGCGCTCGCCAATCCCGATCCTGAGATCGACTGGGATACGGCCCTGGCGACGCGGTCCGACGTGATCATGGCCACGGGTCGTTCCGACTTCCCGAATCAGGTCAACAACGTCCTTGGCTTTCCGTTCATTTTCCGAGGGGCGCTCGACGTGCGTGCTACCGAGATCAACGTCGAGATGATGCTGGCGGCGGCTCAGGCCCTGGCCGATCTGGCGCGCGAAGACGTTCCTGATTCGGTGCTGCGGGCCTACAACCTCAATCGTCTCAGTTTTGGGCGTAACTACCTCATTCCAAAGCCGTTCGACTATCGAGTGCTACTCACGGTTCCGGCCGCGGTGGCCCGCGCAGCACAGGAGACCGGCGTTGCGAGACGCCCGATCGAAGACCTCGAGGCCTATTCGCGCTCGCTCGAGCGGCTCGTTTCCGCCCGCCTCGTCGTCATGCACGGGATTCGGGATCTGGCGCGCCGGGATCCCAAGCGGATCGTCTTCCCCGAAGGGGAGCACGACAAGATTCTGCGAGCTGCCAAGGTCCTGATCGATTCCAAGATGGCGCGGCCCATCCTGCTGGCGCGGCGCCAGATGGTGAGCGAACGGCTGAGCGAGCTAGGGGTCCCGGAAGGCGCGGTGGACATCGTCTGGGTGGAGGAGGACGATCGAGCTGAGCAGTTTGCTCAGACCTACCACGACCGGCGCCGTCGCGAAGGTGTCACTCTCGAAGACGCCCGCAAGGCCATGAAGCTGCGCAACATCTTCGGTTCGATGATGGTCGAGTGCGGCGAAGCCGACGGGTTGTTGTCCGGGCTGACTCAGGACTACCCCGAGACCATCCGGCCGGCGCTTCGGATCATCGACACGAAGCCTGGCGTCGACCGCGTTTCAGGGGCCTACATCCTCGCCTTCAAGGACCGCCTCCTCTTTCTGGCCGACACCACCGTCAACTTCGATCCGACGGCCGAACAGCTGGCCGAGATCGCACGCCTGACGGCCGGCTTTTCGCGACGCTTCAACGTCGAGCCTCGCATAGCGTTCGTCTCGTTTTCGAACTTCGGGTCGAACAACCACCCCTCGGCGGTCAAGGTTCGTCGAGCCGCCGAGATCCTGGCGCGCACGGACCCGGAGCTGGAATCCGACGGCGAGATGCAGGCCGACACCGCCATCGTGCAGTCGATCCTGGAGGAGAGGTATCCGTGGTCGCGGCTCAAGGGCCCGGCCAACGTACTCATCTTTCCCGAGCTGAACTCGGCAAACGCCGCCTACAAGCTGATCTGGCGCCTGGCGGGAGCCGAGGCGATTGGTCCGGTACTCCTCGGGATGGCAAGACCTGTGCATGTCCTACAGCGCGGAGTAGACGTGTCGGACATTGTCAACATGGCTGCTCTGTGTGTGCTGGATGCCCAGGAGATAGACTCTTCGGGCTGAGTTTCAGGCGATCTGGCCGCCTCTCCGGGTGGATCGCGTAGTTGCAGGTGAGGCGAGATCGAGTCCTAATGCTCGTGTCGGTCAACAGGCTCCGCGCTACAGGATGAGTCACAAGTGGAGCGTCAGACGACAGAATCCGGCAGCTCGGACGGACTCGGGTCACGGCGAGGTCATCAAAGGTGAGAGCACAATCTCGAAACGGAGACGATTCGGACGATTCGGGAGCTCAGCGAGATACCTCTCCGGACGCTGTGCGAGTACAGCGCTTGCCAACGTTTCACCAAGTGAAGCAGTACCCTCTGTAGATAACGAAGAGAAGGGGAGAAGAGAGATGAAGTCCATCTGGAAGACAGTCGCGCTGATCGTCGCGGTTGCCGTCGTGAGCGCCGGCTTTGCGCCAGCATTCAGTGCCGACAAGCCGCGTGTTGCAGTCATCGAGTTCAAGGCCAAGGCCGACGCCAACTGGTACGGCTGGTGGAGTAACCGCGGTGCCTCGGCAGTACAGGACGTCATGGTCACGGAGCTGGTCAAGTCCGGCAAGTTTCGAGTCATCGAGCGTGAGCAGCTCGCCGCTCTCATGCGTGAGAAGAACCTGGCAATCTCCGGCGATGTCGATCCGAGCACCGCGCTCAAGGCCGGGAAGCTGCTCGGCGTCAAGTACCTCATCACCGGGTCGGTGACCGAGTACGGCGTGACGGACGTAGGCGGTCATGCGCCGCGCATCGGTGACGTTCCGTCCATCGGCTTCAAGAAGCGCACGTTCAACGCAGCGATCAATGCGCGTCTCATCGACACCGAGACGGGTGAAATCCTGTGGGCCGACGATGTGCGCAAGCAGACGAAGTCCGGTCGCCTCCGCGTCGGTGGCTTCGGCGGTGGCAAGGACGATCACGCGATGTTCGACAAGGTTCTCAAGCCGGCCGTCCAGGATCTCGTGTCGAGCCTGAGGGCTGCCGATCTCTGATCGTCAGCGATCTCGACCGGTGCCCTGCCTTCGCGAGCATCGGTGCAGAGACAATGAGGAGGCCGCGGTGCTTGCAACCGCGGCCTTTTCTGTTGGTGGGCAGTGACGGGCTCGCTCCACCGGAGACGTCGCCGCGATGCCTGGGTCTCGAGGGAGCCCAGAGGCCCCCGGGCGTTTGACCTGAGCCGAGGCGTGCGCCGTCTGGGCGCGGCTGGCGCCGGTCGGTCAGGTGCCGGTCAGTTCCTGAACGAGATGCGCATGCCGGTCCACATCTTGACCCGGACACCGTTCTTGGTGGCGGGGATGTAGTCGGCTCGCTTGGCTGCCTGAATGGCGGCCTCGTCGAAGCCAAAGCCGGCTTTGTTCTGCGTTTCGACGTCGATGACCTTGCCGTTCTCGTCAACGAGAACGCGAAGCTCGACGTCGGCTTCCTTGCGAAGTCGCTTGGCTGCGTAGGGAAACGTGGGCTCCACGGGAGACCGGAGTCGGGGGGCAATGACTCCCGGACCGCGGTCCACCAGCTGACCGTAACGGACCCGTTCGGGCGTCGGGGTCGGCTCGGGCTCAGCGGCGGCTGCGAGCGGCGCTTCGTCAACCGAGTTCGCTGCGATCTCGCCAATCTCCTGGGTCGTCTCCTGCGGCGCCTCCGCCTCGGCGGCC
>JANQPS010001321.1 GCA_028285365.1 Thermoanaerobaculia bacterium
GTTCGGCAACTACTACATCAACGGCTCACTCGCGCCCCTAAACAACGCCTACACCCGGCAGATTATTCAGGACGCCATCCTAAATGGCCCTGATGGTGCAGGAGCAGGTGGAGGTGGTCTCACCCCCAACCAGGCAGCCCAGATCGCCCAGCGTCAGGCGGAATTCGACGAGGGCATCCGTCAGTTCGACGCGCAATTCGGGCTCAGCGAGCAGCAACTGACCCAGAACGCGCAGGAGTTCGCTGCCGAGCTGAACTTGGACCGCGAGCAGTTCAACGCCAACCTCGCCCAGCGGCAGGCCGAGCAGCGCGACCGCATCAGCCAGTTCAACATCCAGCACGCCGCTGATGTCGCGGAAGCCAACGCACGCCTCGGGCTCGAGGCCGACACCGCCAACGCCCAGCTTGCACAGCGGGCAGCAGAGGCGAATCAGGCCGCGGCGCTTCAGGTTGCACAGACCAACGCCCAACTCCGCGCCCAGCAGGCATCCCTTGCTGAGCAGATTCGCAAGTTCGATCAAGCTGACGCTCGTGCCGCTGAGCAGATGCGGTTCGCCGTGCTTCGTCAGGACGTGGCAACGCAGGAGAACAACCGCGCAGCGATGCAGAACGCCCAGTCGATCATCGCCAACGTGCAGGGGCAGATCGAGAACATCCGCCTCCAGCGTCAGAGCGCCGTCACTCAGGTGCAGTCCCTGAACGCCCAGATCGAGAACAACGTCCGTGCCTTCAACGCTCAGGAACAGGCACGGGTAGAGGAACTGAACGAGGCGCGGCGTCAGGCCAACCTCGAGCAGCTTGCGGACGTTTCAGAGACGATCGGTGAACTGGCTCAGAACCCCGCAGACGTGGGCAAGCTGGCCGGTTTCCTGCGCGCCGGCAACCCAGCGGCGATCACCTCAGCCATCACCCGCGGCGAGAACGCCATCACCGATGAATCCCTGCTGGGCCTGAGAGGGCTACTGGGAGTCCGCAACGAACTCCAGGAAGGCCCGACTGAGGCCACTGCCAACCTGATCGAGGGTGAGTTCGTTGACGTGCCGGAGTTCGGTGACATCGGCCTCGAGGTGCCTGAACTGGCTGACCTGTTCCGTGAGATCCAGTTCGACCCCAACGCCTTCGAGTTCGCACCGGGGGCACAGGGACCAGGCGATCTGAGCCAGTTCTTCGCCCCGATCGCAGCCCCTGACGCCATCATCCCTGGACAGGTGGGCATCCCTGACCCGATCCAGGCGCAGCAGATCCAGATGAGTGCTGGTGCAGGTGCTCTGCCTGAGTTCCAACTGCCGCAACTTCCCGCGCCCGGGGCAGGCGCGACCACCCCGTCAGGGTTCGGTCTCGACGGCATCAATGAGATCATCACGGCTGCCGATCCGCGGAACACCAACCCGAACCCGAACGCGCTCCCGACGATGACCCCTGCTGCCTTTGAGCAGAACGTAGGCCCGCTCGGCCCTCGAGGTCAGACGTTCGTGGAGAACTTCACCCAGACCTCACCGAACGTGCCGATTCACATCGGTAGCTCGCTGACGCCGCAGCAAATCGAGGACTTCTTCGCCGGCTTTGAGCACGGTGGGACGGCCCCTCCCGGTATGCCCGTCGTGGTGGGTGATTCCTCAGACGGCAAGGAGAACCAGGAACTGGCGATGGTGGACGCGATGGGCAACCTCGTCGTCGCTCCCATCGACGCCCTCCCACAGGCCCAGAATGGCGGGATCTTCGAGGGACGCCGCAGGAACGCATCAAACCAACTCGGGAGGGTTGATGCTGAACCAATCGGCGCGGTGTCGCCCACTCCACGGTTCATGCTCGGTGGCAACGATCGACAACTGGTTCGCACGACAGCCCAGCCAACTCTCCCTGACTTTGAGTCTGAGTTGACGAGCGCCCCACAGGAATCCTCAGCAGCCTTCCTGAACGATCCCACCGACGGGATCTTCGGTGACATCGGCCCTGTTTCCCCAGAGGAGGCACTGGCGTTCCTGAGCGATGTGCAGCGAGACGCGCTCCGCCGCGGCGGCTTCACCGACCCCACTCAGATCTCACCGATCAGGGTCTCCGCCCCCGGCACATCGAACTTCCTACAGGAACTATCCGCCTCGGTAGCAGGGACACTGGGCTTCGGCCCCCGCTCCCTGTTCTTCGAGGAACTAGCAAGGCTGACCCCTCGTGGTGTGCGTAGTGGGATTGCCCACCGCACCCGCTAGGGTTCATATTGTGTTTAGCGATTTGGAGTACGTGTGGCTGACGAAGTAACCACTGAGGCAGTCGTCGAGGAGTCAGCGCCGGTAGAAGCGCCGAGTGAGCCTGTCGTGACCGACCCGGTTGAGGAAACCCAACCAGCGGCCATCGATGAGCCCACCGCGGAGCCGACCCCGGAGCCGAATGCCACTGACGAACCCGCTCAGGAGGTTGTGGAAGCGCAAACCACGCCGGAACTCGACTTGTCCGGGCTCACTGTGTCGAAACTCAGGGAAATCAACCCTGAGCTGGCACAGCAGTTGGAATACGCGGGAGAGCAGCGTCGAGAGTCGCAGCTACGCCGCGAGGCGGGTGAACGCCAGAACGTCCGAGACCGTGTCCGTGCCATCAAGGCCAAACTGGCTGAGACAGCAGCGGATGATGATGCGGGACTGGACGTGGTCTGGCAGGACGCCGCCATGAACGGAGCCCACGAGCAACTTCAGGCCATGACCAAGAGTTGGACGGAGCAGTACCAGGCCACCCCTGAGGAGGCCGAGGCACTGAACGAAGCCGCTGCTGCCGGCAACGTGCAAGCGTACGCCGGTCGGTTGCTGGGCTTCGCCGCCCGACAGATTGGTCAGCAGGCCGTGTACGACATGGACATCTCGGAGATCCCACCGGACTCCAAACTGGCGCAGAGCGTACAGGCGCTTCGTACCCAGTCGGCGCAATCTGAGGAGCGCGCCGCTGAGATCGAGGCTCAACCTGCCCGGTCAGCGCCTCCAGCCGTATCTCAAGGGAACCCGGTTGGAACAACTGAAACTCACGACCTCAACTCGGTCATCGGTATTGCACGTGCGCGCCGCGCGGGTCAGATCACAGAAGCAGAAGGCTCCAAGCTGATCGCACAGGCGAAGCGTCAGACCGCATGAGCGAGACGAAAGGCATAAGCCAGCATGGCTGACACGCTTGCTGAGAATGTTGCCGAACTGACCCAGGAAATGATCGACGCGACTGTGATGCAGATGCCGCAGCAAGCGCCGCTCATGAACCTGGTCGAGCGCATCAACATTCCTGACGGCAAAAACTCCGTGGAGATCCCGCGGAACAACAGCACCTTCTCGGTCTCAACGCCGACTGAGGGTGACGAATTCACGACTACCTCGCAGTTCGACCTGACGAGCACCACGATCAGCCCCACGCTGCGGGCGATCTCGGTGCGGATCACCGAACGTGCGCGGTACTTCTCCCAGGAAGACATCGTGAGCCTCGTGTCCGAGGAGCTTGCCCGAGCGCAGGGTCAGGACATCGACACTGACATCAGTGCCGAGTTCTCGAACCTCGGTGGCACGGACAACGGCACCACCAACACCGACCTCACCATCGACGTGCTGCGCGCCACGCGCCGTGGCCTGATGGCGAACACGGTGGCGAACGGTGGGCCGGCCCCGGACCCGATCTACACGGTGCTCGCGCCGACCCCGGTCGAGAACCTTCTGGCCAACCTCGGTACGCAGGGCGTCGTTGCCACTGGTACCGCGACTGGTCAGCAGTTCGTTCCTGCCGGCCTCTCTGAGGACTTCATCAGGCAGTACTTCGTGGACGGCATGCCGCTCGTGGGCGTCTCGACGTTCTGGGACGGCTACCTGACCGAAGACGGCTCGAGCGACTTCATCTGTGCCATGTTCTCCGAACAAGCACTCCAGCTCGCCATGTCGAAGGACTGGGACATGAAGATCTTCGAGGAGTCCGAGTGGATCGGTGTGGTCCTGCGAACCGTCGCTGACTACAACTCCGGTGTTGGCAAGTACGCCAACTGGGGTGCTCCGGTCACCGCGGACGGTGAGTAGCCATGAGCAAGCGGGTGTACGTCACGATGGCTGACGGCAACACCGCCGGCTCAATCGTGATGCAGCAGGGTGAGCGGGAAGACGGCAACCACCGCACCACCAACGGTGCCACGGTCGCTGAAATCCTCGCCGCGCTCGAGGCTGCTGGCTACGACGTTCCTGGCGTGGCAACGGCTGAACTCACCATCGAGGTGGACGAGGAGCCCGAGCCCGAGGACGAACCTGTGGCAGTGGAGATCACGGTCGAGGAAGTTGGTGATCCAACCGAAGACGAGCCCGTGATCGACGAGCCGGAGGAAACTGAGTGAGTTGGGGCACCACGCGAGCCAAGTCTGGACGCCTGCTCGTCAAGAAGACGGACAAGTCTGGGCGTGAGTACGTCGGTCAGAACGAGGTGATCCCGTCGTTTGGGTTACATTCGGCCAAGGAGATGGAGCAGCAGCTTCAACTCGCGGCGGATGAATCTCAGGACGAGGTGGTTGCTACCGAACTGAAGACGTACAACTCGCGTGAGACCCCGCCAGTCGAGTCTGACCCGCTTCGTGGATCGACTCGATCTCACACGCAGTGGGGTGGGTTCCGCGGTACAGCCTCATGGCCGCCGGAATCCACTCGTACTGCCAACAGCCCGTCGCAAGTGGACGAACTGGTGTCCGAGAGCGACAGATAGACCCCTGATCAGGGGAAGGGAGATGGACAATGGCACGACATGGTGGACGTAACGTCGAGCGATTCGCGCCCGGCGCAGCGTCAGCAGCAAGCACGCAGGTCACGTACTTCGCGACCGACCGGGCACTGATCGCCCGCTCCTTGCAGTTGATCGGGGTCAACCCGGCGGCTGCGGACGGCGACACGCTCTCGGTCGTGGTGGACTACTCGACCAACGGCTTCTCGGCTACCACGGCGGTCGGAACCGTCGCTGCGGCTGAGTACAACGACACGGACAACACGTTGGCGCTCACCGCGCTGACGGCGAACGAGAAGATCGCAGACGGCTCGTTCACGAACGCACGCATCCCTGCCGGCGCGACGGTACGGATTCGCCAGATCTGGACTGGCACCGTGACTGACGGTGAGTGCCAGACCGCGTTCACGTACGACGTCGTCTAGGAGGAGCATTCCCGCATGACGATGGAGATGACGAAGCCCGCGAACCCGGCGTTGACCGGCGTATCGGCTGCCAGGGACATGGGCATTCGCCGCGGTGGCGGCATGGAATCGGACCTCCCGGTCCTGAGCTACGCCAACATGGTGGAAGCCCAGAAAGCCGGCATGGGGGTCAATCTCCGCCGCTACTCCGTCATCATGCGGATGCCCACCAACAAGGGCGTCCCTGCTGATCAGATCGCCGACCACGAGGAGTTGCCGCCGCTGGTGCGAATGCCGGCGAACAAGGCAAACAAGTGGTACGGGCAGGGCTATCGCTTCGTGGACGGCACCGACGACGGCGCAGGCGGCTACAACACGGAGCTGGTGGTCCACGTACAGGACGCCACCCCGCGTCAGTGGCTGCCCAGCATGGTCTCGGACGCGATCTACGCCGGGGAACCGATCCCCGCAGAGATGGCCCCTCCTGGCTACACGGGTGAGACCTTCCCCCTGCGTGACGGCCCGCCCAAGCCCGCTGTCGAGACTCCGGTGGAAGTGGAAGCACCCAAGCAGGAAGATATGACGCCGGTCGGTGAAGACGTCGAGGACGACAAGGGGCTCATCTACCGCGTTGAGGAAGATGGCACCTACACGTGCGTGAACGACGGCAAGGGTGGCTACAAGACGCTCAGGGGAGTCCGGACGTACTGGAACCTCCACAGCAAGGCCAACCCTGCGGTCGCATCGAGAGGTGATTGATGGCTGAGTATGTAGTCTTCGGGCAGGCCACGATTGCCCCCGGAGCATCGCTCTCGAGCAACGAAGTCAAGGTAGCCGGCGCAACGGCACTCTGGATCGCGGTCCCGACTTGGACTGACTCTGCGGCGATCACGTTCCAGAACCGTGGCGATGGCAGCGAGACAATGCTGGACACGTACGACGAGCTGGGCCAGGAACTACAACTCCCAGCGTCCACGCACAACCGCTGCTACCCAGTCCCCGGCCTCGTGGGTAGCTACGAGATCAAGGTGCGTTCAGGCACATCGGGAGCGGCACAGAACCAGACGGCGGCAGAAACGATCACAGTCTTCGGGATGCGCTAATGCTTCGCGCCCCGTCCCTTCGTCGTTCGTATGCACTGGGTGTTCAGCGCAAACTGCGCCCGATCGAGAAGTGCCAGTTCGCCGTGCTCCCGCAGTTCCAGGATGCGAACGGCGGGCTGATCAACATGGGCTCAGGTGGCTCAGACCTCGACGCCCAGAGTGGTAGCGCAGCAGGCGCAGACACGAATGACCCGACCTATGTCGGGGAACGGGGACTACGGCTACCGGGGGTCGATGGCAATCACGCCAGTACCCCTGACTCGGCCGCGTTGTCCATCACCGGGGATATCGATATTCGAGTGCGGGTGTCGATGGACGACTGGACTCCAGCGGCTACCGCGACGTTTGTCTCGAAGTACAGCACGACCGGCAATCAGCGCGGGTACATCTTTCGTCTCTCGGACGTGGGCATCTTGCAGATGTGGTGGTCCACCAATGGCACCGATCTCGAAACCGAGGTGGCAACAGTTGCAACAGGGTTCACCAACGGGACGGCGCATTGGGTGAGGGCCACACTCGACGTAGATAACGGCTCCAGTGACGCCGAGATCAAGTTCTACACCGCCGACGATTCCCCTGATGAGCCGTCAACATGGACGCAGTTGGGTGACACGGTACTGCATGGCGCGACGACTTCTCAGGTGGATAACACGACTCCGGTTTGGATCGGCGACCTTGACACTTCTGGAACCGGCCTGTTCCCCGGTCTCATTCAACGCGTATCGATCCGTGACGGCATCGACGGCACGGTGGTCTTTGATGCGGACTTCACGAAGCTAGACGGCGGCACCACGAGCTTCGCCCACGACCACACGAGTGACGGGCTGCGGCTGTGGTCGAACGCCAATTCGTACGCCAGCATCCCGGACGGTTCCGAGGTGTCGATCACGGGCGACATCGACCTGATCGCGTACCTCGAAATGGACGACTGGACGCCCTCAACGCAGACGGGAATCATCCGTAAGTGGGGCGACGGTTACGCGCTCTACATGGCAACGAGCGGCACGATTCAGTTGTGGACGGCCACGGCGGGTGGCAGCAATTTCGTCGGGTCTAGCTTGACGATCCCCACCCTCACAGGCAGTCAGTGGATTCGTGCTACCCGCGCCGCCACCAGTGGATTCCACAATTTCTATGTGTCCAGTGATCCGCGTTCAACGGACCCCGACGAAATTACTTGGACTCTGGTAGGCGACGCCAACAGGACATCGACGCACACCGGCAACATCGTCGATGGCGCTGGCGATCTCTACTTCGGCAACGAGTCCGGGGCCGACAGTGACATCACCCTTCACCGGGCGATCGTTCGAGACGGTATTGGAGGCACGATCGCCGCGGACGTGGACTTCACCAGGAACCCGTACGGGGCTACCTCGTTCACCGAGGACAGCAGCAACGGCTTCACCGTCACGGTCAACGGCCCGATCACCACGATCAACCAGTCGGGCGTGAACCCGGCACGGATCATCGACGGCCCAACGCACATCCTCCACACCGACGACTACTTCGAAACCGCCAATGAGACGAAGTGGACGAACCTCTGGGATGACGAGCCGAGCTTCGGCACCAGCGTCGGATCATGGTCGATGCGATCAGGGTCTGCCGGCACTAATACGCTGAGTTCCACAGAATCGTTCATCGGGCCGAATTCGATGTACGTGGATCACACTGACTCCGTAGAGGCGTTCGGGGGAGTGTCGATCGGCGAGGGAGACGCGAACGATATCCCGATCGATGCGTCGACTCAGTACACGTTGTCTTGCTGGGTGAAGCGAACTGAATCGACTGTGCCGCTCTACCTGCTGGCCCGAGACCAAGACGGCAACGCCATATCGGCCACATCAGCCATTCCGACGACGACCGATTGGCAGCGCATCACACTGACGTTCACGTCGGGAGTGGGCGATACCGGACTACAGGTGCGGTTTACTCGCCTGAACGACACAACGCCTGTCGCTTACTACCTCGACGCGTTCCAAGTGGAGACGGGCGCGACAGCGAACCCCTATGTCGATGGGAGCCTCCCCCTCGGACGGTGGACGGGTACGGCACACGCCTCAACGAGTGAGTCGCGGGCGGTGATGGACCCGCTGATAGATTCGTCGTTTGTGGCCGCGTTCGCGGGGCGCACGTACGACCCGGACGGTAACGAGCACTGGTTTGGGAAGCGCGATGGGTACGGTGTTGATGCTGGGTGGGGTATGCGCAACCTCAGTGGCTTCGACACAGCGCAAGGCCTTATCGGTGACGGCGCTGCCACGGGCGCGGATGCTTCGGCGACGATGACGGCGGGTGGCAACCTCGTCCTCGGAATGAGGCGCGATGTTGCCGCCGATGAGGTTGAAGCGTTTCTGAACGGCACCGGGTCCGGCAGTCCAGCGACGGACAACACGACCGCATCGATCGCCAACGATCTGCCGCTGCGGATTGGTGCCGACTCAGGTGCAACCCCCGCTCTTTATGCCGACGTCGAGCACCACGGCGCAGCGTTCCGTAACTGCCACGACGGCCCAGCACTAAGCGACCGCGAGGTTGAGGTGCTGTCACGTCAGCTCGGGGCTGCGACGGGACGGTTCTACTAAGATGCCAGCACTCGCGATCCGCAAGAACACCGTAGACGGGCTATCGAGGCGGCATTCCGCGGCCCTGATGGGCGTGCTTGGCGTGCTCTCCCTCGGCAACCCGGCCACCTTCAACGACGGCACGAACGACTGGTACGTCTGGGACGATGACCGGATTACCCGCAACGACCTCTCATGGATCGGGGCGCTCTCGACGAACATCGCCAACGGCACGATCCCGACCACCTGGCACGCACCGTTCAACTGGGCATTGCAGATGGACCTGGACGAACTTCGCACCGAGGCACGCAACTTCCTCAGCGCCAGCCGCACCGCACCAGTGGAACTCACCGGGGAGGAAGCGAATCCCTGGCAGGACGTCCTGGACCTGAACAGCGCGCCGGCCGTGGTGCGGGCTGCTGAGAGCGTTCCTGACTCGTGGACTGCGGTTGAGTAGTGGAAGGCCCTGATGACCTACTCGTACGGACCAAACACCCCCGGCCTCACTACTCGCGCTGAGATCCGCCAGGAGGCGCTGAGGCGCGCTGGGGGGTTTGTCGAGGACTTGACCTCCGACCCTGACGGCACCTCGGCGATCTCTGACGCCATGCGCTACCGCTTCAACGGTGACGACGCAGCCGGACGCGGGATGGTGCTGTATGAGCCCACTTCCACAGCGGCGAACCAGGTGCGGGTGGCGAACACGTGGGACGACTCTGCCGGCGATGCCACGATCGACTCGGTGAGCCCTGAGTGGTCCACGGGCGACACAGTGGAGTACTACCGCCGCGACGATCCAGGCCCCTTCCAGTTCAACGAGGCCCTGAACCGCGTCCTGAGCGAGTCCAATCGCATCACCGAATCCGTGATCCCCACGTACGAAGGCACGCGGGAGTACGGCTTACTGAACGCCCCGTGGATCGAGACGGCTGAAGACGTCCTGTCAGTTATGTTGCGTGACAGCCCGAACATCCTTGGCAACTCTGGCTTTGAGTTCTGGGGCCGTGGCTCAGACTCGCAGTTGCAGAGCTGGGAACTGAGCAACAGCGCCGGTACTGTCACGCGCATCGATGGGCCGTATCAGCGGTTCGCCGCTCGCTTAACGCGCGCTGGCACCGACACCATCCTCACGCAGACCGTCCCGATCCCGATCATCCAGCTCTACGGCGAGCAGATCAGCCTGTTCGCGCGGGTTCAGACTTCCGTGTCCTCACAGGTGCGCCTGCGGGTGCGAGACAGCACCGACTCCACCTTCACCGGCATCCACGACGGTGGCGGAGACTGGGACGAACTGACGGCCACGCACACGGTCAACGCTGACGCCGTTGGGCCCTTGCTCATCGATGCTCTCGTGCTGCTCTCTGATGGTGCGGCTGACTTCGAGAACGTCGTGGCCGTAGTAGGCTCAGAGGTGCCTGACTGGCTCAAGAAGTACGGGGACCAACACGCGGAGACCCGATGGCTGGGTTCACCAACTCGACTCGTGCAGATGCGTGGCACCAACCCCGTCGTCACCCTCCCTGAGTTCCCGGGCAAGAACCGCCAGATCGTCGTTCAGTCGCTCCAGCCATACTTCGAGCTGACCGCGGACTCCGGTACGGGTGGCGTGACCGACATGCCGTTCGAGATGGCCGTGGCCGGCGTGATCACCAAGCTCGCTGAGCAGGTCTCGGTGGGGCACCCCAACTCCGCACGGTGGAACGCGCTCGGTTCGTACTGGAGCCGTGAGTACAACCGTTGGAAGCGCCGCAACGCCACCCCGAGGCAGAACCCCACCCCACGACAGCAGGTGGTCAGGAGCCTCTAGGTGCCCGAATTCTCATTGGCGGGCAAGCCTTACCGCATAGTTGACGAGTCACGGGTCAACCAGAGCACGCGCGTCTACGCCGAGACGATGCGCCCCTCCCAGCCCTCAGAAGCACGGCTGAACACCAAGACCTGGCAACTCTCAGGCCCGATCGGGAACTCGAGGCAGCTCAACCCGAGTGATCCCCTAGGCCCTGACTACACCGTGAACCTTGACGGACGAAACGCTGGGCTGCTGACAAGCGCGGCGAAGCGTAATGCCGTCTCACTGACGGCGATCACCGAGTTCGCGTACGGCGTCCCGATCTCTGACGTGTCCAAGACCAACTGGACCCAGGGCGCTGGAGATGGCGACGGCAACGCCTTCGACGAGTTGGACGAGGGCATCATCTCCGGTACGCCCGACGATGCTACGAGGTACTGGACGAACGCCGGCAACACAGGGTCGGCGAACCGGCTCGATGTCAACATCACATCCCTGACCGACCCCGGTGTCAACATCAACCACCGGATGCGCGTGCGCTACCGACACAGCGGCACGTCCGACACTCTGGCACTCACTCTATCTCAAGGCGGCGTCCCGATCGCGTCCTCGACGCTCTCAAGTCACACCGGAGACTGGTCGACGTGGGGTGTTGCTATCTCAGAGGCAGCCGCGGCGAACATCACTGACTACACCGACCTCGAGTTAGAGATCCAGATCGACTCTGGATCCGGAACGCTCGATGTCACGGCATTCGAGTTGCAGATCCCCGCTGCGGATGCTGGCAACGTCGTAACCATTGACGAAGACCGCGGGCAGTTGTTCGTTCAGCGCGGCACATTCTCCACGCAGGTCAACCCCGGCAGCATGACCGAAGCACAGCACGTAGACCACGGCGCGCAGGTCACAGGGTCAGTGGCTTCCTGGCGCGGCAATGGCATCGTGGCACTGGGCTCAACTGACGCCGAGGAGCGGACTGCTGTGGTGGCAGGCACCAGCGCCACCTACGCAGCAATCACCAACCTTGACGCCGACCACATCGCCATCGGGCCGGACCGCCTCTGGATCAGCGACGCCTCTGACGGGCAAGCCAAGTACGTCACAGCAGACCTCGCGGTCACGGCAGCGAACCTCTCTAACGGTATCGCGGTGGCAGACACCAACTCAGGGACGATCACCGGCCTCTACACCCTCGGCGACCTGATGATCGCGGGGACTCAGCGGGGGGCTCGTTCGTTTACTGATCAGGGCGCACCGGCTGTACTAGGAGAAGGGGTCAAGGACTTCCCCTCTTCGTTCAATGGTGCCAACGGTGATTCGCTCTGGGGCTGGCACTACCACGCCACCATCCTTGGCCTGTACGCGATCCAGCCGGAGATCCCGATCGAGAACCCGGTAGGCCCAGGCGAAGGAGCCGATGGCCAACGGTTCGAGGGGCCGATTGACGGCTACCCAATCGCGGTCAAGGCGTGGAAGGACAGCCTCTGGGTCTCGTATCTCTCCACGGATGGCGACTCATGGCTGCTGAGGGGCGTCTTCAACCCAGCAGTGACGCCAGGAAGTGGCCGACCTGATTGGTTCGTGTTCCGCAAACTCTCCAGTACCAAGTGCACCGCGATCGGCGCGACAACTGGGCGAGCGGTGCCGGCAGTGGTGTGGGGTGAAGGGCAGGATATCGCCTACGCCGATCTTGCCTTCCGTGGCCGAGAGATCGCTGACACCACCAACTACCCGTTCAGCACTGATGGTGGGGAATGGTTCGGCACCACGCTCATGCTCCCGGTGGGGCTGGTGGGCAACGTGCGCTGGGCCAAGTTTCTCAGCGAGAACTGTGATGCCTCCAACACCTGGACACTGGCCTTCTCGAGGGATGAGGGTTCGTACTCGGATCTCGGTTCCGCCGTGCAGACTGCCGCGTTGCAGACGATCCGCGACGGCGCAACAGATGACAACTCGTTCACTACACTCAAGCCACGCCTGACCCAGGTGGCGGCCTCTGAGACCTCACCGCCGCAGATCCGCGGGATGCTCACGGTGGCCTATGACGAGCGTCCCGAGCACGTCAGGGAGATCAGCGTCCTGGTGGAAGGCCACGGTGAAGACCTCTCAGACTTCCAGACGCTGGTGGACGCCGGCCAGGAACTCCCGGTCGCCTTCCGCAGTCCCTACGACACCACGGTGAACGCCGACCGCTACTGCTACGTGCTCAACGCAGAGGCAGAGGACCTAGCGAACGGCGAGGACCAGGGCATCCGTCTGACACTGATCGAGTGGGCTGAGTCCTAGATGGTCACGCAAGTCGAGCCCAGAGGCCGTTCACGGCGCGGGCAGTTCCACACCCTGATATCCCGTGGGCGAGCAGCATTCCGCGTGCTCAGCGCCGCTACGACGGCTCTCAAGGGCGTCCCTGACGGATCGCTCGAGTTCTGGGACGACACAACGCTCAGCAAGACCCGCGCCCAGATCTTCTCCTTGGGCCTGAACCAGTGGACTGAGTTCGGGGTTGGGCACCTGGGCCTTGCCCCGGTACAGACGGTCACGGCCTCGAGCGTCACCCTGAACGGTGAAGACCACATCGTGATCTGCGACTGCACGAGCAACGCGATCACGGTGAACTTGCCGGCGGCCAGTACCAGTGGTCGCATCTACAGCATCAAGAAGATCGACGCCTCGGGTAACGCCGTGACGGTCGATGGGAATGGCTCAGAGACGATCGACGGCGCGACGACCGCGACCATCAGTTCGCAGTACGACGACATCAGGATCGTCTCTGACGGGAGTAACTGGCACATCATCTAGGCGAGGGACGTCAGGGATGTCGTACATCGGCAGCAAAGACTTCATGCTCGAGGTCGCGCAAGGCAAGGTTGCCGGGTACAACTCGGTGAACAAGTTCGGTCGCTCCACGAACGTGGACAGCGCCACGGACACGGACATCCACGACGGTGCGAACGCAACTGACAACGTGGATATCTGGGTCGCACCGACACAGGCCCGTACGCACAACATCGTCAGTACCAGCGCCTCAGACGACGGCTCTCCTGCCGGCGCAGGTGCGCGCACCCTCAGGGTCTACGGTCTCACCGACTGGGACGCTGACGAGGTGTCAGAGGACATCACCCTCAACGGCACCTCCAACGTCGCGACGGCCAACACCTACGTGATCATTCACCGGATGCAGGTACTGACCAAGGGGGCGACGAACGTCAACGTCGGAGTGATCACTGCGACTGCCCAGACGGACGGTACGGTGACGGCACAGATCAACGCTGGGCAAGGCCAGACGCAGATGGCAATCTACGGCGTGCCGTCCACCAAGGTCGCCTATATGTGCTCGTACTACTGCTCGGCGATCAAGGCGGCCTCGAGTCTATCAGTGGCGATGTCACTGCTGGCGAACCCAGAACCTGACAGTCAGATCAGCACGTTCCAGGTGAAGCACACGATCGGGATCGCAACCGAGGGCACGAACTACGCCAACCACGAGTTCCGCGTCCCCGTCCGTTTCGCCGGCCCTGTGTTGCTGAAACTCCAGGGGAATGCCAGCTCGAACAACACGGACGTCTCGGCAGGGTTCGACCTCATACTGGTAGATGCATAGGGAGCATGATGATGGGGGCACTAGGAGAGTTCTCGTACCGGCTGTCGGGGGCGCGACAACGGGACCAGGCAGTGAAAGCTTCCGACGAAGGTCATGAGCACGTCTCAGACGCCATCACGCTCTACGAAGCGCAGCAGGCGGTCGTGCTCGCAGCGCATGGTTCGTTCGCCATTGGCGGAGCCCCCACCTCAGAAGCCTTCAACGATGTGCTCTCAGCCGTCCCTGTTGGCGCTACGGCGTTTTTCGCAGCACTCGGGGTACTAGGGGCCACTCAGGTAGTGATGCTCGCCCTGACGCGCCTCACGGGCTGGCACGTGCCGCACTGGCCGAGACTGATCGTGCTGTTGGTGAGCGTGTTTGCGTTCATGCTGTTAGCCGGGGCGTGGTTTCAGGCTGGCAGTGAGGTGGCGTTTGTGACCATGCTGGCCTTGGCGACCTCGAGCCTGGCTGGGTTCTACAACGTGTTCCACCGCAACGGCAGATAGCCTGAGCCATCAACGTGGAAAGCTAGAGCGGGGGTGGAGACACGGGAGACTAGATGGACATCAGCGCCATCGTCGTTGCGCTCATCGCCCTCGTCGGCACTCTCGGCTCCGCCTACATCCTGACCCGCAACCGCCAGCCCCTCAGCGAACCCGAAGCAATCATCGAGTCCAAGGATCGCAAGATCAAAGCGATCCAGGCCGACCTCGAACTTTGCCGTGAGCAGCTAGACGAAGCCCGCGGCGTCTGACTTCCTGATAATCCTTCGCTTAGCCAATCGCCTAAGTACTTAGGCCTATACAACAGGCAATGCTCACTAGAATATGGCTTTTGGGCGTGGTCGGGGGTGTTGCCCCGCCGCTGATTCCCTCGCCATCGGCCCCTCGCCTTCGGCCACGTCCACTTCAGCGAGGGGGAATGATGGACATCGAGAGTCCGTTTCACGGGTACTGCGCGATCTGCAACGGTCCTATTTCACGCCTGACCATTGGCCCATGCCAGGTGCCGCATCGGTTCGATACACGCACCGGGAAGATGGTGGTGTGTGGCCTGCCGATGAGCACGAAGCCCGGCACGCTCGCCCGCTTGGGGATGGAGCAGCACGAGTGGGATGGCGGCTGGGTTCACACCGATCCAGAAGGGCGATGCGTTTGTGGGCACGCCAAGCACGAAGACGGTGACTGCCTAGAGTGCGCGCACGACGTCGGCTGGTTCCTGCGTTCGCGGCATGACTACCTCCCGTATGATCGGGTCGAGAAAGATCACGAGCCCGTCTTTGGCGGGACAGACTGGAGGAAGCATGGCCGAGCACTGCCGGATCGGATTGATCGGCGTGACGGAGCAGTACCAGGACCCACAGCGTCGCACGGAGATTGCTGCGATGATCAGTGCGGGGAACGAACCGCGTGCGGTCATCGAGGAGGTCACGAGGCTGCTTGAGCCGGCTGACGGACAGATCCTGCGCGCCGAGTTCCTGGAACTCCCGATCTCCTTCACCCACGCCTTCATGATGAGTTGGGTTGAGGCCGCGGAGAACGACCTGGACTTCTCGATCGAGTCCGTGTCACCGACTCAGGGACTCGACATGGCCCGCAACGGTCGGGTGACGTGGACGGTCGAGGCTGACAGCGACGGCATCAGGATGGGTGTCTCGCACATGCCCAACCATCACGCAGCATGGATGTCTGAGAAGGCGGCAGTCGCCGGAGATTGATCGAGAGACGCTGGCAGCCCTGATGGCTCTCGCCGGGTTGCTGGTCTGGATCGTGTGGGATCGGAGGCAACGATGACCTCAGCCAA
>JANQPS010000251.1 GCA_028285365.1 Thermoanaerobaculia bacterium
CTCGGTGGATGCGATCGTCGAGTGGCTCGGCCCCAACGTGAGAACCGTTCAGGAACGCCGCACGATCGAGCGGCGAATGACCCTCGCCGACGGTGCAGATCTCTACGAGTGGCAGACGGCTGCCGTCGACCGTAGATCCAGACCCACCGTGGAGCACAGCGACGTCGTGCGATGGCACGAGAACTTCAGTCCGAACGTGCTGGTCGAGAGCGTGCGGATCTTCAAGCGAGACATCTCTGGCAACGAGTCGCCGGTGTCCGCTTCCGACCAACAGCTGCAGCTGGCCGGGTTTGCGCGCGTTGGCAACACCGATCAGCCGACGCCTGTGAGCTTGTGTGATGGAGAGGATGACGGTTCGGCCAACATCTATCTCGTGCACTCTGAGACCGGCGAACCCGACTGCGGTATCGGCGACGGTGCCTCGGAAGGTGTGACGCCCACCTACAAGATCGCCGATCTCCTGTCGTCGGATGGTGCGATCCGCCGCCCGCTCCGATGGGTCATCGAAGCCACCGAAGGCGTTGCGTCGTCGGACGACGTGATCATCGAGTTCACCTTGCGCTCGCATCGCCGGGGCGCGGCCTTGACGGCTGATCCTTTCTACGATGCCGGCCAGGTGAGTTTAGGCGACCAGCGACGCAGCACGATTCGCGTGACCAATCACGGTCAGACGACAGTCGAGGTGAGTGGCCTGGAGGTCACTGGCAGCAACGCAGTCGACTTCGACTCTCTGTTGCTCGGCGAGGAGCTGTTCCTGCCGCTTCCGCTCGAGATGGCCCCCGTCGGCGGTGGTTGGGATCTGGAGTTCTCGCTGCTCGACGATGCCGAGTCGGTCGAGACCATGTTCGAGCTGCGCGAAGACCTCGTGGGGCGTTCTGTGCGTCTAGTCGACGCCGATCACGACGGTGCGACGGTGACCTTCTACGGACAACCGGTCTCGTTTGCAGATGGTGTTCCCGTCGCCCTGGGCTCTGATCCCTCCTTCGACGTCGAGCCGACTCAGGCTGGAGGCATACTGCCTTATGGCAGGAAGGTCTACGGTGAACGTTCGTTGCCTTTCCTGGTGACACCGGGCGAGAGTTTCGAGGTGACGGTGACGGCGCGACCCACCGGCTACGGAACCCGCAACGCCACGTTGGACGTGAGCTATCACCAGGCCAGCGACCCGTCGATCAAAGACACGATTCGCAGTGTGCTCCAGGTCGAGGGTATTGCCGGTCCGACAGTCAATCGGCTGCCGGACGTCGCTCAGATCACGGCTGGAATGACGCGCCGCATGCTGATCGAAAACGTCGGCAACCTGACGATGTCGCGCAGCAGCGTCTCGCTGATGGGTGCCTCGGCGTCGTCGTTTCAGCTGATCAGCCATCACGCGGTGACCCAGACGATCGCCCCGGGCGAAGCCGAGACGTTCGAGGTCCGCTACGAACCGGCAGTACTCCCGGACTTCGACGTTCCAGACCATGCGCAGCTCGAGATCGTGACCGACGCCGTCAACGGAACGACCGTGGCCTTCGACCTCTACGGGCGCTCACCTCTCAGCCAGCCGGGGACGCTCTACTTCCGGCTCGACGAGCTCAACCAGGAGCTGCGCTTGGATCACATCGGAGGCTCCGTGTTGGAGCGTCGAGAGGTGAACATCGTCGGTCCGGATGCCAATCTCTTCGGTTTTGCCGTCGGACCCTCGGCAGCTTGGGAAACCCTCTCGCCAGGCGACCATCGACGCTGGTGGCTGCGCTACAGCCCGCAGTGCTCGCTGCCAGCGCCGATCGACGGTTGGCACCACGCTCAGGTCGTCGTGGAGACGGATCGCGGACCTCTGGTGGTCGAACTGCGTGGCGAAAGTGATCCTCCGGGTTGTTGATCCGCGGCTGCGCCGAACTACGGGAAGACTGCCAACGTTTCGGGCTGCTTGCTAGTCCAGCATGTCCCCGCGGGCTTTGGTTGAGGGTGAAAGGCCGTGTTGGCTACGACGGACCGCATGTCAAGCTAGGTCACCTCGTGCTTTCAGCTCGGCATGAAACGGCCGCCCACTCCTGAGTGTCATGCTGACGCAATGCCGGCCCAGGATCTCGCCCGCGACGCACTGTTCGACCGGCATGGAGGAAGCCTGGCCTGAGTCCCTCGATGGGTACCTCGACCGAGGCTTATCGGACTGCCATCACAGTTCCGTCGTCGCCACCGCCACTTCGTCCTGAGTCCCTAGGTGAGCTGGACCCAATGGTCTCGGATAGCCGATGCTTGACAGTTGTCGCGATCCCCATCGGCTGGGGCTTACTCCAGCGGTACCTGCGGGGTGAGTTTCGCAAACCAGTTCTGGACGATGTTGAGCGCGGGAGAGACGCGCTTTTCAAGGGCTATGACGGCTGAGCCGTCGGGCAGGACTTCGTAGGGTCCGAAGCGACTGCCTGGGTCGAGGGTCATCGCGGTGTAGTGTCAATCGGATACGGCGGCGTGAGGGCCGATTTCGAGCGCTGCCGACCCAGCCTCGCGAGGCTAATGAGAGGGTGATAGTTCCGTCCCGAGCCGTTAAACTCGCCCGATGCGACGCAAACTCCTCCGCCTGCTGGGATGGCTCGCCTATGCAGGCCTTCTCATGGTGATCATGGGGGTGTCGGCCTATTTCTCGTTCAACGCCTTCGTGAGGCGAGGAGCGATTCCGGCACCTGACCTGGTGGGTTTGACGTTGGATCAGAGCCGTGCCCAGCTGGAGATGGTGGGCCTCGAGCCGCGCCATCTCGACGAGGAAGACCGATTTGACGACGAGATGCCGGCGGGCATGGTCGTTCAGCAGGTTCCACGAGCTGGAAGTCTCGTCAAGCAGGGGGGATTTGTCTCGATCATTCTCTCGAGAGGCCTCCAGCTGGTCGAGGTCCCGGCAGTGGAGGGACTCGAGGAGCAGTCCGCACTGACGCAGCTGGTGGCATCCGGGCTACAAGCTGGTCGAAGGACTCACGTCTATTGGGAAGGAGCGGAGGCGGGTGTGGTGGTCAGCCAGCGTCCCCTGGCCGGGGAGCGGATCGACCAGTCGCAGCCGATCGACTTGATGATCTCGATTGGAGATCCGAGTGCGAGGTTTGTCATGCCCGACCTGGTCTACAGGAACATCGACGATGTCAGGGCATTTTTCGAACGACGTGGTTTCAAGTTCGGTAGCGTCAAGTACGAGCCGTACGAAGGAGTCGAAGAAGGCGTCGTTCTGAGGCATACTCCGCTTGCCGGGCATCCGCTCAGGAAGCGCGACGTCATCACTCTGGTCGTCGCGACGCGCGTCGACAGTGGCGCTTCCTAGGAACACTCTCGCCAGGCGTCCCACAACCCCCCCGTACAAGAAGAGCAGGACCGTATGGAGATCGCACCTTCGATCTTCGCAGCAGACTTGGGCAACCTGGAAGCTGCGGCAGAACAGTGCCGTCGAGGAGGCGCACGTCTCCTTCACGTCGACGTGATGGATGGTCACTTCGTTCCTAACCTGACCTTCGGGCCGCCGGTGATCGCCGGGCTGAAGGACAAGACCGAGATTCCGCTCGACATTCATCTCATGGTCAGCGACCCCGACAGATTGCTGGACCTCTACCTCGACCTGGAGCCCCAGTGGGTTTCGGTGCATGTCGAGGCCGCAACTCACCTGGATCGCACCGTGCAGCACATTCGTGAGCGGGGCGTCGGAGCTGGCGTCGTCTTGAATCCCGGTACCTCAATCGAAATGATTCGCGAGGTTTTGCCGTTGTTGGACTTCGTGCTGCTCATGTCGGTCAATCCGGGGTTCTCGGGCCAGGCCTTCATTCCGTACGTGCTCGAGAAGGTGAGACGTTTGCGTGCAGAGATAGACAAGTTGGGGCTTTCCACCATGATCGAGATCGATGGAGGTGTCGACGGCGACAACCTCGACGAGGTGAAGAGCGCCGGTGTCGACGTCGCTGTCAGCGGGTCTGGCGTTTTTGGCGCAGAAGACCCCGCAGCGCGACTCTCAGAGCTCCTAGAGCGAGCGAGGGCCTGACGGATGTGGCTTCAGCTGAACACCCGAAGCAGCCTTTTCATGGGCATGCTCGTCGTTGCGCTCCTCGTCGGCTGTGGAGGGCGGCGGGAGGATCCGATCCTCCGCCTTTCGGCAACCGAAGCACTCGAGCAGGGGACCGCCCTGTTCGACCAGGGCAAGTACCGTGAGGCCCGGAAGTACCTGATCCATGCCTTCGAAGTCGAGCCGAACTCGGTGGCAGGCCGCGAAGGCCTACTCAAGGCGGCCGATGCCCTGTTTTTCCAGGATCGTTTCGATGCTTATGTCGAGGCGGAGACTCGTTATCGAGACTTTCTGAACCGCTTTCCTACGAGCGAACAGGCAGCCTACGCCCAGTTCCGCATCGGTGGATGTCTCGCGCAGCGGGTCGAGAAGCCGAACCGGGACCAGCAGGTGACCCGGCGAGCGCTGCAGACTTTCGAAGACCTCATCCGGCTCTATCCCACGAGCGAGTACGTCAGTCAGGCTCGCGAGCAGATGGAGATCGTGCGTAATCGACTCGCCGAGCACGAGTTCATCGTTGGACACTTCTACTTTCGAACTTCGTCCCAGAACCGCGCTCGCGGCATGGCCCAGGCCGCTGTCAAGAGATTCGAGAATCTCCTCGAGGCGTATCCGGAGTATGAGCAGAAGGACAAGGTCCTCGCACATCTGTGCGTGGCCCAGGCTCGGCTCTTCCAACCGGAGAACGCCCGAGCGACGTGTGCTGAGCTGACTGCCGAGTATCCGAACAGCAAGTACCGCCGCATGGTCCCGAAGAAGTTCCCCGAGCCGCCTCGGCGACCGAGCCAGGCGAGTAGCGAAGCGGCCGAGTCCGAGGCAACGGAGTCCGAGGCAACGGAGTCCGAGGGCGAAGGCGGGGACACCGAAGGCCAGGATCCGCAGGGCGACTAGAGCGCGGTAGAGCAGAGAAAGGTGAGAGTAGGAGAGTGGCTGAGAGGCGCTCTGCTCCTCTGGAGCCACCGAGCCAGATCGCGGAGAGGCTCGAGTCGAAACGGGTTGTGACGACGCGGGCGACGCGGTCTGCCTGGCACAGGACGTGTTGATTCGAGCGCCTTCTGCAGGAGTCTGGGTGTCCCTGTGGGTCTGGCGGTGTATGTCAACATGGCCAGCGCACGCCCGGGGCCGTGACGGGTTGCGGATGGGTTGGGCGCAAACGCTCGTGCATCCGTATCTCTTTCTGGAATCATGGGTTTGGGCGGTTCGGATGGTTGGCTGAGGCACAACCGTTTCGAGCTCGAGCCGTACGAAGAGACGGACGGTGTTCCCAGCTCAGCCAGTGAGGGAAGCCATGGAAGGAAGCCAGGGAGGAGCCAGCTCGATGAACAGTCCGCGGATCTCGACCAGCATTCTCATGGCCGTGCTGCTTCTTGCGCTGCAGCTCGGTACGCGCGCGGTTTACGGGTATCCGGGAGCGGCGGCGCCCAACGAGAGCAAGAAGGAGCTGCGCGAAGAGATTCGTCAGCTACAGCAGAGGGTCCTGGAGCTGCAGCGCAAGGCCGCGGTGACCGAGGTGGAGATGTCGCGCTTGCGTGCAGCCGTCGAAGCGCTCCAGGCCGGTCGTGGTTCCGAACCTCAGGTTTCTCAGAGGACCACTCGTCCCAGCAGGAGCTCGGAGACTGCCGAGACCATACCTGGCGCCCCCAGGGTGGTTTTCGACGAAGCACGAGTCCAGCGGACGTCCGAGGATCGGAGCGGAGTTCGAGACCGCACGAGCTCGCTTCCCGAGGTGGGCCTCGAAGAGGAGGCGCCGCCTGAACTGTCCGAGCCCGTCTCGTTGGGCACGGCAGGCCAGGCGCTCTACGATCGCGGCTACACGCTCTACCACCAAGGTCAGTTCGTCGAAGCCGAGGCCGCGTTTCAGCGCTTTCTCGAGGCGTTCGGCGAAACCGACCTGGCTGACAATGCTCAGTACTGGATCGGCGAGGCGCGCTACTCGCGCGGAGACCTCCGTGGTGCCCTGGCTGCGTTTCGAGAGACCATCGAAAGGCACCCAAAGGGCAACAAGGTGCCTGACGCACTGCTCAAGTCCGGAAGATGCCTCGAAGATCTCGGCGACCTGGCAGGTGCACGAGCAGCCTACAAAGAGATCCAGGATCGCTACCCGCAGACGGCGACTGCTTTGATCGCGGCCGAACGTCTGGCCGACCAGGGCTGAGTACCGACGGGCGGCGCAGCCCCTTGGCCGGGCTGCGGTCCTCGGGATCAGTCCCCAAGCAGGCTGTCGGCAGCCCCGCGATGGTCCCTGGAAGTGTGGTCTTGACGGGTGGCCAGCCGAGAAGGGACTGCACGCGGCGCTTGGTGGGAAGCTGGGATTTCTGCGTGTTCTAGTGCTCTCGGCGGCGACCGGAGTCGGGTGCTCAGTCGATGTCGAGCCCGTAGAAGCCGTGGTCGTTACCTGAAGCCGCGGCGCAACTTGCTACATTTCAAAGAGTTACAGCGACATGACTCTTGCGGCGCCACCCTTGACAGGGGTACGATAGGTCGGTAGCGTGAAAGAATCGGATTGCAATATGTGCATTCAAGCTTGTAGCTCGGCATTGGATCAGACCCGTAGACCAGACCTGTGGGTGAGACCTGTGGGTCGGACCTGTAGGCCAGATCTGAGATCAGCTGTGATCACCCGCTCATCAGTTTCGCTTCAGCTTGTTGCCCTCGTCGCTGACGTCCGTCGGTAGTCGAAATAGCCCAGTCGCAATCCGAGACTTGGAGGATCTCCGATGAAGAAGCCCGCCATCCTCACCGCACTCCTCGTGGGGTTCGGAGTGTTGTCGACCGGAGTGATGTGGCCAGGCTCGATTTCCGCCCAGACGCCGCCTCGAGATCTCAAGCTCGTTGGAGACCATTGGACCGCCTGGGATCCTCCGGCCACGGTGCAGGAAGGCGCCCAGGTCTACATCATCGAGCGGGGCGACACCCTGTGGGATCTAGCGCAGCGGTTCCTGGGTAACTCCTATCTCTGGCCCCAGATCTGGGAGCAGAATCAGTACATCCTCGACTCTCACTGGATCTATCCTGGTGATCCTCTGGTGATGGGTTTCGAGGTGGAGCCTGCAGAGGCTCTCGAGAGCACTCCCGATGACCGTCGCGCTGCGACGGACACGGGTGTTGGTGGAGAGGCTGCAGCACCGCCGCCGGACACTGACTTCTTCGGACGCGGACGAATCGTCCAGCTCGGAACGCCGGACGACATCTACTGCAGCGGATTCATCGGTGAGCTCACTGAAGACTTCGGCTACCACGTCGTCGGTTCCGAGTACGAGGTGCTCGGTCAGACCATTCAAGCCATTCGCCGTCGTGGCGACGTCGACTCCAACTACGGCGGAACGACAGTCGATGCGGTCAAGGTCGGACTGACGACCGGAGACATCATCTACGTCGATGGCGGTCGTGCGGCGGGCCTCTCACCGGGCGACCTCTTCACGTCGGTCCAGCCAGCCGAAGTGATCAGACACCCCCTGACCGACGAGCCCGTGGGCCGCTTCTACCAGTACCTCGGCCAGGTGCGGATCCTCTCGACTCAGGAAGAGACGGCGATCGCCGAGATTACGCAGTCCTGTCATCCTCTTGGCGTCGGAGCGTCGCTCAAACCATACGAGCTGGAGCCGATTCCCTCAGAGCGCCGTACGCCGTTGCGACCGGTCAACGAGCCGACCACGGCGGAAGCCCTCGAGGAAGCGCCGCTGATCCTGCACTCGAAGGACGGGATCCTGTCGATCGGTGAGGATCACGTGGTGTTCGTCGATCTCGGTAGCGATGACGGCGTCGTTGCCGGCGACATCTACACGATCTACCGACGGCCCATCCGCAACAATCCTCCGGTCGTGATCGGGGAGGTTGCGATCCTCTCGGTGCACCCGCTCTCGTCTGTCGCCAAGGTCATTCAGTCCCGTTATCCGGTGTACGTCGGAGACGCGCTGGAAGCCAAATAGACCGGGCCAACTCGAGGGTTGGTAGCCGAGTAGAGGGGGAGTCAACGCGCTCCGGAGACGGTCACGCCGAGTCGGTCGGCCCGCGCGTGGCGGGGGCTGGTCACCGTCTTCTGCGTGCGGTAGTTCGGTGACGATTGCCCCTCAGCCGCGGATGGCCTTCCTTCTGGTCGAGGGGCTCGAGCCCTGCGAACCGGCTGGCGTTCCTTTGCGCGACGAGGGCCCGGTCAGGCTTGCGCCTGTGATAGCGTCCGCGGCCTCATATTGAACAGGGTGATGGCCTTGAGTGAGAGAAGCGAGCCTCTCAGCCGGCGACTGCGTGCGTTGGTTGACGAATTGGTCGAAGGTGGTGTGACGCTGGAGCAGGCTCGCGGAGAGTTCGAGAAACAGTACGTCCTGGCCGCACTTCGAGCGAATTCCGGGAGTCTGGCCAAGAGTGCCAATTCGCTCGGCATCCATCGCAACACTCTCCGCAACAAGATGACCTCTCTGCGTATCGTGTCCGCCGACTACGCACCCAGCCGACGCCGTCGCTGAGGCGACCTGGCACCGGCTCGACTCCGGTCCCGGAGGGTAGCTCCCTGTAGCTCCGAGATTCTGGGCTGAGCGCCGTTTGCGCTCGTGTTGCGGACGGAAAAGTCGATGGCGCTCGACTCCCTCCAGTCGGCGGTGGTCCGGCCACCCGCCATTTCGGCCTCCCTCGGGGGCTCGTCGTTTGCCAGCGTCAAATTGGAATGAAACGGGCCCGTGAAGCCGTTTGCTGGTAGAATGACGTCCGCCGTGCGAGCCCTCGCGCGCGCCTTTCCCCCAAGATTCACAATTCAAGCCTCTCAGAGCGTGCAGTAGGCGTCCGCCTACACGCTCGTTTCTCGTAAGAGAGAGTTGGCGGGGGTGTGCGCCTCGCTACGTACTTGATCATCAGGAGCCCGTCCTCCGGGCTCTCGCGCTATAGAACGCGCTATAGAACCATGAAAAATACAACTGACAGCTACTGGCTGCGTGCCATCCTGCTGGCCTGTTCGTTCGTCGTCGCCACGAGCCTCGAGCTCGCCCCTTCGACGTCCACCGTTGGCCCGGAGGATGGACCTCATCCCGAAGAAATCGCGCTCCTCGACGAGGTAGCCGCCTGGTCGGGTGAAGATCCATCGATCGATCCCGCCCACCCATTCCCAGAAGACGAGTCTCTGACGGACTCGGTACAGGCGCGCTCGGCGAGCTTCGTGGCGTTCGTCTCCAAGCCCGCCGAACCCTGGAGTGAGAGAGTTCTCGTCAACCTTCCGCACGGTCGGGTGATCGGTCGAGCAGCGCAGCGACACGGTGTCGACCCGCTTCTGCTCGTGTCCATGATCGAAGCCGAATCGTCTTTCATCGTCGATGCGAGATCCGGGCGCGGTGCGATTGGTCTCATGCAGGTGATGCCCGAGACCGCTGGCGACTATGGCGTCGACGAGACCCGTGTGGCCGAGCTCAGTGATCCGGCTCTCAACGTCGATCTCGGGGCCCGGTACATCGGCCGCCTGATTACGCTCTACGACGGCGACCTCGCGCTTGCTCTTGCGGCCTACAATGCGGGGCCCGGCAACGTGAAGCGCTACAACGGAGTGCCGCCGTTTCGCGAGACGACACGCTACGTCGAGAAGGTGCTGCGCTCGTACCTCGAGCGTCGCCAGGACGCATGGCGTTCGGTGCAGCTGCTCGACGGTCCTCAGGCCGCCGGCGACGTGATGTGAGATCGGCTCAGGAGCCCCCGCTACAAGGTGGTGCCGGGCTGTAGCCGGTTTTGCGAACCGAGCGTGGGCGTGCTTCGATAGAAAGCCGTGCCAAGGCGCTCAGGCCGAGGCGAATCTGAACGGTGACCCGGTGGGGCAGCAGATTGGAGAGCCAGGCTCTGGGTGGCCGCTGTGCGGCGGCACGAGTTGCGCAGGAGTTGCGCAGAGGACTTCCTAGGCGCAGCGCCCCAGGTCCGGCAATCGATGCCTAGGTGACGTGCCTACCCGCCTCGTTCTACTTGGCTTCTCTGCCGTCTTCCAGTTCGGGGGTCTCTTCGTTGCGCAGACCCTTCTTGAAGTTGCGGATACCCTCGCCGAGTCCCCTGCCGAGCTGAGGCAGCTTCGTAGACCCGAAGATGAGCAGCAGAATCGCGAAGACGACGAGCAACTCCTGGATGCCAAACGATCCCAACATGTATCTACACCTCCAACGATCCTGTGTCGGACCGGCCCCTTATCGTACCAGACGCTGCAGCTTCGTGGCTTGTCTCCTCAGCGGAGTACTGATCTTTTGCGTGAGTGAATCCGATTCGTCGAGAGTCTCGAGAACCGACAACGCTCGGTCGACGGTCGGCGGTATCAGTGGGACGTGCTGAGTTCTCCCGGTGCGGGCAAAAGCGCAGAACGTACCGATGATCTTGAAGCATCGCTGGACGACGCAGCGGTGATATGAGCGCCTGTCATCCGCCGTTGGCAGAGCCTCGGTCTCGAGCTCTCGTCGTTGTGACTGGCTGAGCCGCAGGCTGTCGTTGAGGAGGCTGGCGAGGTCATAGTGTGGTGGTCCCTGCGTTGCGTCCTGATGGTCGAGCACGATGACACTCTGTCGACCCTCAGCCGACTCACCGGTGATGGCGAGATTGCGCGCCATGAAGTCCCGATGACAGGTTCTGGTGGAGTCTTCGTCGAGTGCGACGCAGATCTCGTCGAGTCGAGCTGCCAGTTCAGTGAGCTCAGGCCCGTCACCCAGGGCGGGTCGCAGGAAGAGCTCCTTGGTCTGGGCGATCTCGCGCCTGAAGAGAGCGAGGTCGAGCAGCGGTCCGGGATCAGAGAGCTCGTTTGCCGTGATGGACGCGATGTGTCCAAGGATCGTGATGGAGTCTCGATAGAGCTTGACGGTGGAAGCGCTTGCTACCGGCTCGGTATAGAGGAACCGGTTGCCGACGTCTTCGAGCATCATCAGCCCCTGCTCCTCGCTGCTGGCGAGAATCCGGGGGACTTGGATGGAGTGGGCCTCGAGTGCTCGCGTGCTCGAAAGAAACCTTCCGAAGCTCGAGCTCAGGGAGTCAGGGTAGCGAGCTACGACGACTGCCGAAGGCACGGATGCGGTCTCGCTGGAGTCGCACAGCCGATAGTAGGAGCGTGCCGATACGTCGCCGGCGAGTCGTTCGATCGTCGCGCTGGGGCCACCCTGGGAGGATACCCAGTCGCGGATCCAGTGGAGTGTGGAGGGATGGTCACCGGCGGTGATCTGGTCCTCGGCAACCTCGCCTCGAGAGAGGGGTTGGGAGTCGCCTGGCTCTTTGGAGTGGGAAGAGATGACTGTGTGCTTTCCGTTTGACACTCTTGGAAGAGGCACGGGATAAGATACTCGCCGTGCGGAGGATAGGACGCTGGACGAACGACTGAGACAGCTACTCGAGCAACTGAGCGAACGACTCTCGGTGGCTATTTCGGAGTCTGATGAGGTGGGCGAGAAGCTCGCTGAGATCCGTGAGGCCGGCTACAGTCTTCACCTGTTGCTCGATTGTAAGCGCCGAGGCGACGAGTACAAGGAGGAACCGTCGCCGGCACCGGCAGCTGCGCCGTCTGCTGGTCGTGACGGGACATTTCGCATCAACGCCCAGGATCTTGCGTTCCTCAAATCAGTGGGGATCGATCCGACGCGCCGATTGAGTGGCCGTCGTCGGCGAGATCCTCGCTAGACCAGCTCTCCAGAGCTTCGATGAGCTCTGCGAGCCCAGACGGCCCCGGTTGGGCCAGCACTTTGTGATGTCGAGCACTGATCACACTCGTCGAGTTCGCGTGTGTCTCCTCGGACACTCGCGCGAGCGCCTCGCCCTCGAGCTCGCGGAGATCGTGGATCGGCCGTTTCGCGTCGACCAGATCTTCAGGGCGCTCCATGAGCGCCGTGTGCGGTCTTTCGACGAGATGACGGACCTGTCGCTCGAGCTTCGCAGCGCCCTTGGCGAGCGCTACACCGTCGAGCGTCCGAGCGTCGTCGAGCAGGCGCGGTCGACGGACGGTACCGTCAAGTACGTGTTTGGCCTCGAGGACGGCGCGACCATCGAAGCGGTCGACATTCCTGAAGCCCGCCGGCGTACCGTCTGTGTGTCGTCGCAGGCTGGTTGCGCACTGGCCTGTCGTTTTTGCGTCACCGGGTACTGGGGAGCGGGTCGAAGCCTCGATGCGGCAGAGATCGTTGGTCAGGTGCTCGCAGTCAGCGAAAGTGGCGACATCGACTGGGATCAGCTGAATCTCGTCATGATGGGGATGGGGGAGCCGCTTCTCAACCTGGAGGCCGTGAAGGAGGCTCTCGGCTGTCTCTGTGTGCGTCTGCCGTGGCGCCGGGTCACGCTGTCGACCGCCGGCGTCATCCCCGGAATCGAAGACATGGCGACTTGGGAAATGCGACCCAACCTGGCGGTGTCTCTGCACGCTCCGGACGATGAGCGGCGAACCCAGCTGATGCCGATCAACAGGCGCTACCCGCTGGCTGATCTCCTCGACGTGTTGGAACACTACCCGCGTTCTCGGAGCCGCTCGCTGACGTTCGAGTACACCCTCATCGCAGGCTTCAACGACTCGCTCAGCGACGCCGACAGCTTGGCCCGCATCGCAAGACGTCTCCCGGGAACCAAGATCAACCTCATACCCCAGAACCCCGATCCGGTCCTGGGTCCCGAAATGAAGCCCCCTCCATGGAGTCACTGTCTGGCCTTCAGTCAGCGTCTCGTCGATCGTGGCATTCCTGCGAGCGTGCGACGTCCTCGCGGCGACGACATCGGTGCAGCGTGCGGCCAACTTCGTGCGCCACATCGTGATCCTCGCGGCTATGGGGCTCCGCTCGCCCTCGGAAGCTCTACTTCCTGATCGCGCCAGATGATCGCGAGGTTGCGTGCTCGGTGTTCTCGATTGCCGCCTCGATAGCTCCACCACTGCGGTTGTTGGCAACGGGTGCAGAGACGATAGACGCGTAGTCGCGTAACACCCGCGCGTCGAAGCTGATGCGCGGCAGCCTGATACAGATCCAGGTGTGGCCGCGGAGTCCGGGGAACGAGCACAGAGTGGTGTGACGCCGAGGCGACCCGCGTCGCGACGTCGTGGCTGACCTCGTAGCAGCAGGGTCCGATCGACGGTCCGATCCAACCGCGGAGCTGACCGGGTTCTTCGCTGAGCGCCGTCACTGCCCTTGGGATGATCGCGTCAGCCAGCCCACGCCAGCCGGCATGGACCGCGGCGACTCGAGAGGGACCCGCTATCAAGACCGGCACGCAGTCAGCCGTGTACACCACCAGACCGAGGCCGGACTCCGAGCTGACGAGTCCGTCCGCTTCCTCGATCTCTCCGTGCTCGGCCTCGACGACTCGATTGGAGTGGATCTGGCGATTCCAGGACAGGCGGTCGGGAGCGTCGCTCACCTGGACGGACAGGATGTCGCTCAGGGTTCCGGAGGCCGGCGCCGCCTCGCCACCGACAAATGCGACCCTGACGTCGTCCTGGCGGTCCATCAGCCGGCTGGGAACCTGGTTCATGTGCGTGGCCGAATCGTCCTGATCGAAGTGGGGTCCCTGGCACCTTGGAGAGGGTGACCGAGGGTGTCGGTGCTCATTCGCATCTGCTCGCCGTCAGGTGCGTTTTCGGTGAGCGTTGGGTCCGGTAGACTAGCGCGTCCCATGCCTCGTTACGAAGTCACTGTCGGTCTGGAAGTCCACGTCCAGCTCCTCACCCACAGCAAGATCTTCTGTCGCTGCACGAACCAGTTCGGCGGCGAGCCCAACTCGCGGATCTGCCCGATCTGTCTCGGCTATCCCGGGACCCTACCCGTGTTGAACCGAGCGGTCGTGGATCAAGCGATTCGACTGGCGCTCGCCCTGGGTTGCACCGTTCAGCCGCACTCGGTGTTCGCCCGTAAGAACTACTTCTACGCTGATCTACCGAAGGGTTATCAGATCAGCCAGTTCGACGAGCCGATCGCTACTGGCGGGCGCATCCCGATCGACGACAGCCGATCGATCGCCATTCACCGTCTTCATCTGGAGGAAGACGCCGGCAAGCTCCTGCACGAGACTCCAGGCGGCGGCGCCCTGCCAGGGAAGAGTCTGGTGGACTTCAACCGTTGTGGTGTCCCGCTCGTCGAGATCGTCTCCGAGCCCGACATGTCCTCGGCGAAAGAAGCCCACGACTACCTGCAGGCGCTTCATCAGGTGCTCGACTACACCGCCACGAGCGACGGCAACATGGAAGAAGGTAGCCTGCGTTGTGACGCCAACGTGTCGATCCGACCGGTGGGCCAGACTGAGCTGGGCACGAAGGTCGAGGTGAAGAACCTCAATTCGTTCCGAAATGTCGCGCGCGCCATCGAGCACGAGATCGACAGGCAGGCTCTGATCGTCGACGCTGGCGACGAGGTCCTCGCCGAGACTCGCAGCTTCGAAGCGAGCACGGGCGTGACGCGTCTCTTGCGCGGCAAGGAAGAGTCCCACGACTATCGCTACTTTCCCGAACCGGACCTGCCGCCTCTGGTACTCGAAGAGGCGCGTATCGAAGCGGCGCGGTCCGGGCTTCCAGAGCTGCCGTGGGATCGTCGCAGACGCTTTCGCGACACCTATGGACTGCCTGACGCCGACGCCGAGCTGCTGAGCAGCACGCGTCGGCTGGCGGACTACTACGAGTCGGCAGTCGCCGCGCACGGCCAGGATCCCAAGATCGTCGCCAACTGGGTGATGACCGAAGTGTTGCGCGAGCTGAAGGAGCGGCACATCGATGTCGACTCGGCCATCTCCCCGGAGCGTCTTGCGAGTCTGATCGCTTTGATCGAAGACGGCAGCCTGTCTCACCGTGCGGCCAAAGATGTATTTGGTGAGATGTGGGAGTGCGACGAGCCCGCAAACGTCCTGGTCGAGCGGCTCGGCCTTTCCCAGGTTCGAGACGATGATGCGCTGGTTGGCTGGGTCGAGACCGTCGTTGCAGCTCATCCGGCGCCAGTAGAGCAGTACCGGGCCGGAGAACAGAAGGTCGTGGGTTTTCTGGTGGGTCAGATCATGAAGGAGTCGCAGGGCCGGGCCGATCCCAAGCGAGTTCGGGAGCTTCTGGTCGAGACGCTGTCTTGACGGCATGGACTTGTCGTCGAGTCGTGAGCTGAGGACGTGTTCTCGAAGCTCGCGGTCGCTCGAGGCTGGCTCCAGATGGCGGCGGTGCTTCGAGAACGAGACGAATGAGAGCCAACAGGCGGAACCAGCTCGAGCGAGCTCTCAGAACCGCCTGACCTCCCGGAACGGAGACGCTCACCAGGTGATTCGCTGCTTCAACGTTCGCAAGACCTACCCGCGAGGCCAGGTTGCGCTCGACGATGTGTCCCTTGAGATCGAGCGGGGCGAGCTGGCTTTTCTGACCGGATCGTCGGGTGCCGGGAAGTCGACTCTGCTCAAGCTGATCTACCGTGAGGAGTTGCCCTCGGACGGCCAGATCATCGTCAATGGCCGCAACGTCGCGACCTTGCCACTGAGCAAGGTGCCCTACCTTCGCCGTTCCATTGGCATCGTCTTTCAGAACTTCCGGCTGATTGCTCGCAAGACGGTTCTCGAGAATGTCTGCTACTTGCCGCGCATTCTCGGAGCGTCGATGAAAGAGCAGCGCGACCTCGCGGAGCAGGCGTTGGCCGACGTCGGGCTCGCCGACCGGTCTGACGCCTTTCCTCTCGAGCTCTCTGGCGGTGAGCAGCAACGAGTGGCGCTCGCGCGTGCGCTGATCAGCAAACCAGAGCTGCTGATCGCTGACGAGCCGACCGGCAACTTGGATGCGGAGCTGTCGCGGGAGATCGTCGAGCTGCTGGTCAAGGCTCAGGGTCAAGGCACGACTGTGTTGGTGGCGACGCACGACCTACAGACCATCGAGCGCCACGGCGGTCATGTCCTGAGGCTCGAGAAGGGACGGCTCGTCGAGGACACGCAGGTCGCCGCGCCTGGAGCTGTGGCAGATGAGGCTCGAGAATGAGTCTCTGGCAGGCCATCTGGTACTTCGTGAGCGAGGCTCTCCGAGGGATGAGGCGGAGTTGGGGAGCGAGCACAGTGGCGATCTTCGCGATCAGCATCAGCCTCTTCGTGGGCGCGTTTTTTGTTCTCGTGACCGGTAATTTGGGCCGGGAGGTCGACCGCTTTCGCGATCGATTGCGGATCAACGTCTACCTGAACGTGGACGCGTCCGACGCTGACGTCGCCGGTCTGGTGGAGCTACTCGAGCAGCCGAGTTGGGTCAGGACGGTGGACGTCGTGACACCCGAGCAGGGTCGTGACCGGCTGCGTCAGACGTTCCCCGAGGCCTTTCGCCTCCTCGGGGAGGGTGAGGAGGTCATCGACCTGCCACCGGTCGCGGAGATCGGGATCGATCCCGGCAACCCACCGCAGGCGAGCGAGCTGGCCGCCCTGATGGAAGAAGCAGCCGCCCTGCCGGTCGTCGAGCTCATAGATGACGATCGTGAGTGGCTCGGGAGACTGGTGGCAGTCGTGACTGTGGTGCGGCTCCTCGGTCTGTCTCTGGGTGCCGGGCTACTGGTGGCCGCGACCTTCACGATCGCGAGCGTGGTGCGACTGACAGCTTTCATCTATCGCGAAGAGATCGATGTGCTTCGTCTCGTTGGTGCGACCGAGTTCTTCGTACGCGGACCGCTCTACGCCACGGGTCTGGTCCAGGGTCTCTTTGGTGGCGTCCTGGCGCTCGCGACACTCGGCGGTTGTCATGCGGTGATTGCGTCGCGGTCCGCAGAGACGTTCTGGGCTCCGCTCGTGTTCGCGGAGTTTCTCGGCTGGCGGACTCAGCTCCTGATCATCGTGCTCGGGGCCAGCGCCGGCTTGTTTGGCGCAGTGGTGTCCGTGAGGCGCGAGCCGCCGGGGACGACTTCCTGACCGGCAGCTCGACGGCTGCTGCCTCGAGGGAGCTTTCAGGGTGCGCAGATTCTGTCGCCCTAAACCACGAAAGGCTCCCACCTGGATGGGAGCCCTCGTTGGCTACACGGAGCACCGGGAGCGGTGCTCGAGTTCCGTATCTAGCGAAGAGGCGGCGGACCCTGGCCGGGTAGTGCCTCCATCTCTTCCTTGAGACGCTCGGCCGCGGCTTCCAGTTCCTTGATGTTCTGGTTGTGCGCGTCCGCTTCCTTGTTGAACTGCTCGATCTCCTGGTTCTCCGTCACGCGAGCGACGCCGGCACTGTCTCCAGCCTTTTGGTAGTACTGGATCGACTGTGCGTAGTCCTTCGTCTTCTCGTAGACGAAGCCGAGCTGGCGGTTGATGTTCTTCTGATCCGCGGGTTTCGAGGTCTGACCGAGAGCCTTGGTCAGGGGAGTGACCGCGTTATCGAAGTCACCGAGCGACGTGTAGGCCTGTCCGAGATAGAAGTTCGGCAGCCAGTCACTGGCGTTCTTCGATGCGGCCGCCTTGAGCGAGCCAACCGCCGCGTTGTACTGCTTGGCGCCGAGTTGTACCTCACCGAGCAGAAGGTGGTTGTTGTAGGAGCCGTCCAGCTGGACGAGCTTCGAAGCGGACTGAACGGCGCTGGCGTAGGTGCTGTCCTTGGTCCCTCCCTTGGAGGTCCTCGCCTTGCGGACGAGCGCGCTGATCTGCGACTTGCGGATCTTGGCGTTGTTGCCATCGAGCTGCACTGCCTTGTTGAGTGCACTGATGGCGGTGTCGACCTTGTTGTCGTTGAGCGCGGCGACGCCGTAGGCGGCCCACGAGTTGCCGTCATTCTTCGACTCAGCGATCTTCTGGAGGTCGGCCAGTGATCCGCCGCCACAGTTCGCGGTCGCGCGGAGCTGGTAGAGGACCGTCTGATTGGCCTTGGGCAGCGCACCCTCGTTTACGTTCGAGAGGATTGCGCAGGCGTCACGCGCCTTGCCGCCCATGAGCAGAGCCTGGCCGAGCGGCAGCTGAATGCTGGGGTCGTTGGCCTTGAGCTCGTTGGCAGTCTGCAGGTGGCTCGCAGCCTTGCCGTAGTCCTTGGCCTTGATCAGCATCTGACCGAGCATCATGTGGCCCTGATAGGCGTCGGGTACCTTGTCGACATAACGGCCGAAGGCAGCGGCGGCTTCCGAGTACTTCTTGGCCTTGTAAGCGGCAACTCCAGCGTCCCAGTCCTCGTCGGCAAAAGTGACACCGGACGCGACAAGTCCGAGAAGCAAACCGAGTACGAGTGTCTTGCGCATCGTCTCTACTCCTTTCGATTACCTACAACAAATGAAATACAGAAAGAAATCCGAATCACATGGGTGAGAAAGTACGGGGTTCAACGAGAAGTGGATCAGTCATCTCGTCGAAGTCTCTAGGCGGTGAGCTGCCCTAGGAGCTCACGGGTCTGCTCGGCGAACGCTTCACAGGCTGCTGCACCTTTTGCGTTATCGAGTGCATGTTCGTGCGCGCGAATCAAATCGATGAGGGCGTCGACGCCGCGCCCGGCCTCGGCCTGGCGGCTCGACAGTTGGACCGCGCGGTCGAGGCCCTGGTCGTCGGTGCCTGTTCCGAGCAGCTGGCGGGCCACTGTGTCGATCTCGGCGTTGATCTTCTGAAGCTCGTCGGTGCCGAGCACTTGGAGCTTCGGAAGAAACGGCTTGAGGAAGTCCTCTCGGAGAGTGAGGATTCCTCCCGTGAGAAGGCCGTAGAGATTCTTCGCGACGTCGAACGGCGACTTGCCGAGAGCGAGCGCGATCTCTTCGACCGACCGCCGGCCGTCGACTCGACAGATGATCTCCCACTCTTGCGGGGAGAACGACAGCGACGTACTGGCGCTGTCTTCGCAGAACACCGGAATATGACGGGTGGAGGGAATGCGCTTGCTCAGCACACTCCACTCGTCCATCCGTCGCGCGGCCTCCATCAGGAGGTTGGTGTTTGACTTGTCGATCGTCGCCTCGGCAGTTTCGGTGCCCTGGGTGAACTGAAACTCACCCGTTTGCCAGGTGGCCAGTTCGTAGACGGCTTCTTCTCCAGAGAGCCTCGAGGTCGACGCGTGAACGATCTTGCCGTCCTTTAGATAGATCTGTCCCTCTCGGCCCTCGTTGGCCAAGTGAAACACACCGGTCTTTCCGGACACCGAGACCAACTGCACGATGTCCGGAAGCGGTAGCTCACTGAGCGATCCTTGAAAGGACAAGTCCTGGCGACCGTGGGCTCCCGAGCAGGCTTACTGGAGCTGGAAGTTGACCGTCAGATTGAAGTAGACGGCGACCGGCTTGCCGTTGAGGGTGGCCGGCTTGAACTTCCACTGCTTGACCGCAGCTTCGGCGGCTTCACTCAGCCCCATGGGGAGGCCCTTGAGGACCGAAACGTCGGTGACGTTGCCCTGCTCGTCGATGATCGATTGGAGAATGACGACGCCCTGAATACGGGCCTTACGTGCAATCTCGGTGTACTGCGGCGGTGGCGCGCTGAGCTTCTCCGGCTTCTGGACGTCGCCAGTGACGTAGATCGGGCCTGTTGGTTCCGGCTCGGGCGGTGCCTCGGGGATACCGATGACGAGGTCGTCGACCTCGGGAATGTCGAACTCTTCAGGCTCTTCGATGCGGATTGGTTCCGGTTCGTCCGGTGTGGGATCTGGGATCGGAACCTTCTTGCTCTTCGGCTTCGGGATCTTCTGCTCTTCTTTGGGTGGTGGCGGCTTGAACCGCACCTGCTGGACGACGTAGACCTTCGGCTTCTCGACCACGGCATCGGTGTTGCCGCTGAACGAGGGGAAGGTGATGACGAAGAGCAGCGCGTGGAAGATCACGGCGACGACCCCTGCTCGCCGGAGGACCTTGTTGTCCTCCGCTTCCTCCAACATGTAGGTGGAAAGCCGCTCCTCGGCGGCGGACATGGGCTTGCCCTTACCTGCTGCGGGCTTCTTCGTGTCACTCATCGTGCTGCTCCTGTCTGGGGCTCGCTCGCGTTTGGGTTGAATACTGCCGTTGCCTGTGGCTCGCTGCGGATCTGAGATCTGAGTACCGTGCTCAGTACCAGAAGCTCTCGATCTCACGCTGGGTGGGGATCGAGATCCGGATCTCTTCCTTGATGCCCTTGTCGGTTGCCTGCCTGAGCTCGTCGAGCACTGCGACCATGTGCTTGTAGGGCGAAGCAGGATCGGGTCGGATGATGACCGGCTTCTTGGGATTCACGTCCAGCTTGGGCTTCAGGTAGTCGATGACGTTCGGGAGAAGCATCGACTGCTGGTCGACCACGAGACTGCCGTCCGGCATGATCTCGATGAGGACCGACTCTTCCTTCTCGACCACCGGCGGATTGTCGTCATCCTCAGGGAGGGCGAAATCCAGACCACGGGTAGCCGTGAAGGTGGTGGTCACCATGAAGTAGATGATCAGCAGGAAGGCGATGTCCGCCATCGACGAGGTCGGGATTTCGTCATCGGGATTGTCGCGCTTGATCTTCATGTCGAACTCCTTGTGTTGCGCCGTTGGGCGTCAGCCGACGTCGTCCACGGTCTGCTGATTGGACAGCAAGTAGATGATGCGAACCTTCGCGCGCTTGAGAGCGTCGATGATGGCGTCGACGTCTCGGTAGCTAGAGTTCGAATCGGCCTTGAGGACGAACTCCTTCCCGGGGTTGGAGCCGACGACACCGGCGGCAAACGAGAAGACGTCTTCAGGACCAGGCACCGAGGCACTCAGCTCTTCGCCGTTGCTCACCTTGATCTGTCCACCCTCGGTGAGAGAGACATACGCCGCCTTCTTGGGGATCTCGACCCTGATCGTGGTCTTCGGCAGGATGACCTGCGTTTTGTCCACCTCGAAGGTGATGGTGAGCATGAAGAAGATGATGAGCAGGAAGGCGATGTCCGCCATGGATGCCGTTGGGATACTGCCCTCGTGCTGCTTTTCTGCTTTGAGCTTCATGCCAGGTGCCTTTTGATCTCTTGGTCAGTGGATTCGGAGATGCTTGGTGTGAGAGGAAGCCGACCCTCTGGAGATCGGCTTCGCTCGCACTATCGCGCTACCTATTGCGGTACTGCGTAGCTATTTTTTAGCGGGATCGGCCGCGGGTGCGGCTGCCGGTGGCGCACCGCCGTCAGGCGTGATTCCGCTGCGCTCCATCTCACCGAACGTCTCGAGGAGCATGTTCGCCGAGGTCTCGATGTCGCGCACGAACTTGTTGATGCGAGACATGAAGTAGTTGTAGGCCAGCTGGACCGGGATAGCGACCGCGAGGCCGGCTGCCGTAGTGGTCAGAGCCTCTTTGATACCGATGGCAACCAGAGCGGGATTCGAGAGACCTGCGGCTGCGAGAGCGTCGAAGGACTTGATCATTCCGGTAACCGTGCCGAAGAAGCCGAGCAGTGGTGCCACGTTTGCGGTGGTGGCGAGGTAGACGAGGAACCGCTCGAGGCGTCCCATCTCGAACAGCGCAGCGTTCTCGATGGTCTTCTCGACGTCTTCTTTGGGCTGCCCGTACTTGAGCAGGCCGGCCTTCATGATGGAAGCGACCGGGCCGCGATACTGCTCGCAGACCTTGACCGCTTCGCGAATCGAGCGATTGACGATCAACGCCTTGCGCACCTTCGCAAGGAACTCGTTGACGTTGATCTTCGCGCGTCGGAGCGCGATGAAACGCTCGATGATGACCGCGAGAGCGATGATGGAGAAGACGAGCAAGATCCACATTACGGGACCGCCCTCCTGCATCAACTTCCAGAAAGTACCACCGATGTTCGCCACCTTGACCTCCTCTGACCAATTGGACCCGCCTCTTGCGGATCTAGTTCCAGAAGCCTGTCCACTATCGGGTCGACAGGGCCGCAGGACTCCAGCTGTTCATACGAATACCCCGGGAGGTGACCATTCACCTCTTGAACCGACACTAACCCCGGGAAGACAGAGGGCGGATGATAACACAGTGATCGACGCTGCGGAGGTTCTCCCGAGCTCGTGTGGCGAGGACCGCCAAACCCTCCAAACGTGAGTCCGAGCGAGGTGAGGAGAGGGTGTTGTCCACTCGGTGGAGCGCGCCGAGCGCCGTGTGCAAGAGCACCTCGGGGGAGCAGTCTCGCGATTCACGCTTCGCTCAGCGAGTCCTCGTCGCGCGGACTCTCTTGACACGCGAAGACTCGTCCTTCGAGCTCTCCTCCAGTCGATCCCAGCGGTGAGTCTGGGCCGCGCAAAGAGCGAGTGCGAGGGCGTCCGTCGCATCGGCGGATCGCCGCTCTCCGCCGAGCCCCAGGAGTAGCTTGACCATTCGCGCGACCTGCTCTTTGTCGGCGCGACCGTTGCCGGTCAGGGAGTTCTTGACTTCCGCGGGTGTGATCTCCCGCGGGACGATCCCGTTGGCACCGAGCGAGGAGAGAATGACGCCCCTGGCGTGCGCGAGAACGATCAGCGAGCGCGTGTTGACGCCATGAAACAGGCTCTCGACGT
>JANQPS010001337.1 GCA_028285365.1 Thermoanaerobaculia bacterium
AAGAACCCCGAGGTGCGGGCACTGTCGACGACGGCTCCCAGCAGTTCACGGCTTCGTCTTCTCAGGCGCCTTCGCTCGCGTCGTCCCTGGCCGCTCGACTGAACGAGGTCGAGGGCATCGATGCGCTCGACGATGTCGGTGGCCAGACGACCCCGCAGGCGACGAGCGCTACGCACCCGGGTGCTGAGGGTGCTCGACACCAGCAGTTGAGCCGCTGCGGTCAGGGCGAGCGACGCACTCGCAGCGCCGGCGATGCGCCAGTCCAGGTAGACCAGCGCTCCCAAGGCTCCGGTCAAGGTGGCGGCGCCGGCGACTCCGCCGACGATGCCGCGACTGACCCAGTTCTTGATGGCTCCGAGGTCGCCGACGAAACGGAGAATCAGTGCTCCACGGCGCGTTCCGTTCACCGAACGCGCCGGGAGTGCGCACAGATGGTCCCACATTGCCAGACGCAATCTGTGCACATAACTCTGGCCGAGTCTCTCGGAAACGGCGCTCTCGACGGTGCGCAGACCGAGGGTCAGCACGGCCAGGACGGCAAGGCCTGCGAGAGCCACGGCGAGACTCGCTGTGCCCGCACCTGGTGCGGCCGCACGCTCGGCAAGCATCTGGTCGGCGGCCTGGGCGAGGGTCAGAGTCAGACCGAGACTGAGGAGGGCTTGCGCGAGACCGACGGTGCAGAGCCAGGGCAGGATTGCTCGTCGCTTGCCGGCAAAGAGCCGCGGAAACGAAGGCGAGGACATCGGACGTCTCGTCAGCTGACCTTGCGGGTGACGGAGTGGTCCTCGTCCAGCATCTGGCCGAGGAACGTCGAACTGACGAGTTGCGACAGGCCCATGACCGGAAGACCCGTCGTGGCGACCGCTTCGCGGGCCGCCAGAGGGGAACGCGTGATCGTGCCGCACAGAGCGAGGAGCGGAAGGTTGCGAGACAGCAGCCACTCGACCCCGGCAGCAGCCGAAAGGGAGTCCGTGACGGCCAGGAGATAGCCGTCGACGAGGGTGGCCATGGCCCCGGCCTCGAGCAGGGCAGAGGTCTCCTGTTGAAAGAGGCCGTCTGCTACTTCGAGAACGATGACTTCGGCGCCCGCCGCCGTCAGGTGAGCGTGCAGCTGTCGAGCGATCCGTTCGATGCGTCGTGACGACACTCGGTACGTGGAAGCGTGTCCGGCGTCGGTGAAGTCGAGGACCTCGCAAGCCCCCGCGTCGACCATCTTCCAGACGTCACCGCCGGAGCCCGTTCCTGTGACCTTCGCCGCTCCGACCCGCACGCCACGCCGGCTCAGTCCGTGAATCAGCTGTGCCGCCGTGGTGGTCTTGCCGGCGTTCATCGCGCTGCCGACGACCGCGAGGGTGAATGGCTTGGCGCTGGCACTCACTGCGGCTTTGGGAAGAGCGAAGTCGCCTACGTTGAGGACCTCGCCACTCTCGTCACCCAGGAGCCCGATGGGCTCGATCTCGGTGGCCGGTCTGACGTCGCGGCTTCTCTCGACCATCGTCGCAGCGATGCCGCCTGATGCGACCATGTTGCAGGGGCCGAGGTCGCCCGGGACGAGGGCTTCGAACTGATCGCTGGCGTAACGGTTGCCGTAGGCGAGGACCACTTCGTCACCGACGTAGAGCAAAGCCTTGCGGCCGTTGGTCAACTCGATTCGGGTGTGTTGACGTTTTCTGGTGACGCGCGCCAGAACGAGGTCGCCGGCCATGGGGCGACGTTTACCGCCGAGGAGAGTGCGCCACTGAGTGGTCGAGACCCGCCGCGTGGTGAAGGCGGCTTTTGCTGCGGCCGCGCGCGCCGGGTCGAGTGGCTCGATGGTCCGCTCGGCGGCGGAGGCTGCCTTTGCGATGGGCATGGAGTGGAGGTGGCTGATGGGCTTGATGGACATGGGACACCGCCTACGGGGCTCAGTGCAGCTAGCTGCTGGTTGTGGTGTCTGACCGCGTCGACGTGACGCAATCGACAGGAGCGAGCTCTTCGACTCGCCTATGAGGGTGAGCTCGACGTCGCTGCGATAGCACTTTTTGTAGCTGGCACCGTAGTTTCTCGCCGCGGGCCGTCCGACGGGGCTCTTCGACGACGCGTCGTGGGCGTCGCCTGCCTCACAGCCAGGGAACGGGTCAGGGCGAGAGCGCCGATCATGAAGAGCACCAGCATCCCGTTGATCGCCACGTAGCTCGGATGGTGCTCGCCACCGGTCATCTCGATCATCGAGTAGCCCCCGAACACCATCAATTGAAGGGCGACGATGGCCCTGGTTTCGAGAGGAGCACGGCGTCCGCGACCCATCAGGGCAAAGGTGGCGAGAAAGGAGTGGTAGTAGCGGGAGAGGACCAGGAGTGCAAAGACGGGGATCTGCCCCAGGATCCAGGCGTCGCCCGTGCGTACCCTGCGGCCGACGACCACGGTTGCGAGGATCAGGAGGCTGGCCACGGTCATGAAGGAGCCGCGTTGCCCGTCCAAGCTCTCGAGGCGTTGCTCGTCGCTGCGCTCGTTGCGCAGCTGCCCGACGTCTTCGGTGAAGAAGTGCTCGAGACCGATCCGTCGGTCCCCGATGAGATGGGTGTCGCGATGCAGGCTGATGGCATCGGCCCATTCGGTCCAGGCCGTCATGCCGCGACCATTGAGGAGGCTGACGCCGACTCCGGCAAGGCAGGCGAGAGTGAGTGCGACGACGAAGCGGACAGCTCTGCGGGGAAGGCGACGACTCTTCAGGATTCCCACCATGAGCGGAAGGGCAGCGAGGCCGACGAAGGCGATCGGAAAGGCTCGGGTGAGCACGGCATAGGAGAAGACCACTCCAGCCCAACCGGGCCGGCGTCTCTGGAAGAGGCAAAGCGCCGCCACTCCGGCGCATAGCCAGTCGTACTGCAGCAGCCCTCCGAGCAGACGATCGTCGTTGACCGGACTGACGGTCAACAGCAAGACGAAGAGCGCGAGACGTTCGGAGCCGAAGCAGCGGTAGACCAGCCAGAGGGTTCCTGCGAGCAGGACCAGGTCGATCGCCGTCAGGGCCTTGAGCGTGGCGGGGCGATCCAGGGGTAGGGCCCAGCTGAGGCCACGCCCGATCACGGTCCAGAACGGCGTCGCGTTGTAGCCGCGGTCGCGGAAGATGTTCTTCCAGCCGCTTTTCGATCGGTGCTCGGAGAGCGAGGCGAGGTCGCGCGTCAGCTGCTCGTAGCGATCGTCTGTAAAGTGCGCCCGATGATCGTAGGGTCGGCTCTCGGTCCGACTGACGACCTCGTAGGTCTCGAGACTGCGAACCTTGTCGACCTTCTTCCAGTAGCCCGGACCATCGGCGTCGGCCTGGAGTGATGCTCGATAGAGGTCTTCGTAGCCGACCTCGGGGAAGTACTTGGCACCGATACCGTAGTGGTAGACGTTCCAGACCCGGACCTTCGAGCTGCCGAGATACCACGAAGCGTCACCGGCGGTGGTGACGACGAGGCCGAGGAGGGCCAGGCCGCACAAGAGTCCGGTGCGCTGTGAAGCCTCGAGGCCCCAATCCGTAGACCAGCGTCCTGCACCTTCGACCAGGTGTGACGGCCAGAGCAGCGCGACGGTGCCCGCGGCCACCAGGGCTAGGCGCAGACCGGCCGTCTGCTCGAGGAAACATCCGATGAGGACAATCGTCACCGCGCAGACGAGTCCATGCGGACCGAGCCTGTCGCGACGCGGGTTGCGTCCACAAGGACGCTCGGGCGCACCCTCCGATCGAGCTGCAGGCGGGGCGCATGTTTCGATGGATGCCCTGTGGCTAGAGCTAGCGGTGTCTTGGCTCATGCCTCACTGGGGTGAGGCCACAGTCGGTTTGATAGCTCCGATTTGCTCGGTATCGGTTGCCACCGGCGTCGCGACCGTCGTTGGTTGTGGGAGGCGCGGCGGATGATGCCGCTGGCGAGAGGAGGCTCGCTCCGATAGGTTCCCGGCCATGAGCGCGAGTCACCAGGTCTCGGAGATCTTCGACCCTTCCCGCTGGCGAGCCGTCGAAGGGCTCGACCTCGACGACATCACCTACCACGTGAACCATGAGGAGAACACCGTTCGCGTGGCGTTCGATCGCCCCGAGGTGCGCAACGCCTTCAGACCGAGCACGGTCGATCAGCTTTTTGCGGCTCTGGAGCACGCCAGGACGTGGTCGTCGATCGGCTGCGTGTTGATCACCGGTAATGGTCCGTCCCCCAAGGATGGTGGCTGGGCCTTCTGTTCGGGTGGTGACCAGAGGATCCGTGGCAAGGACGGGTACAAGTACCAGGAGAACGGCGGTGACGTCGATCCGGGAAGGCTTGGGCGTCTCCACATTCTGGAGGTCCAGCGGCTGATTCGCTTCATGCCGAAGGTGGTGATCGCGGTCGTTCCCGGTTGGGCGGTGGGTGGCGGCCACAGCCTGCACGTTGTGTGTGACCTGACGCTCGCCTCTGAGGAGCACGCGCTCTTCAAACAGACGGACCCGGACGTTGCCAGTTTCGACTCGGGCTATGGCTCAGCACTTCTTGCGCGCCAGGTCGGACAGAAGCGTGCGCGAGAGATCTTTTTTCTCGGAAGGAACTACAGCGCCCAGGAGGCCTTCGACATGGGGATGGCCAATGCCGTCATCCCGCACTCGCGCCTCGAGGAGGTGGCTCTCGAGTGGGCAGCCGAGATCAACTCGAAGAGCCCCACAGCCATGCGGATGCTGAAGTTCGGCTTCAATCTCCCCGACGACGGAATGGTGGGCCAACAGCTGTTCGCTGGCGAGGCGACCCGGCTCGCCTACGGCACCGACGAAGCCCAGGAAGGTCGCGACGCGTTTCTCGAGAAGCGCGATCAGGACTACTCGAAGTTTCCCTGGCACTACTGACGGCACTACTGATGCATGGACGCTCTAGCGGCCCGTCTGTCTGCTGTACTTCTCTAGGTGTGACGTCTAGGGCGCGGCGGCAACGCGAGGTGCTGCGGCGTGAAGACCCTGAGAGACGACGGTCGCTAGCGTTGTCTGGCCAGGTGCGCTCTTGGACTCCCAGAAACCCTTCAGACCTGCGACGTCGGGCAGGTCTGGCGTTGCCGGTTCTTGGGCGACGAGTGGCGCGGTGAGCACGAGAGCCGAGATCATCGCGACGAGGTGCGATGTTCTCGCGCGTCTTTCGGGTCATGGGTCGGACGCTGCGCGAAGGAGTGGTTCCTGGTCTTTCTCACGACGTCTTTCGAGCTTCTGTGTCTAGCGTTCACGTCGCCTAGAGCCGTCTCGGCCTACCGTAGATCGGGAGCGCATCAGGTCGAGGCCGCTGTGAGCGCCGGTGCCCGACCGGGTCGCGGCACTAGACTGGGCCTCATGTGTCGGATGTTCCCATGTCCTTGTATCTCCGGTCAGTTCCTGTCGACGATGTCGATTCCAGTCGTCAGTAACGGCGCTGCCTGTACCGGGCACCGCGCTCGTGATGTCAGGCGGTGACTGACCGCCGACTGATTCGCGTTCTGAGCTCGAGGGTCGGGGCCGGGCTTGCCGTTCTCGTGGCGGCGCTTCACGTCGTCTTCCTGCTCACCGAACTGGCCCCCGGAGACTTCCTCTCGCAGTATCGGCTCGGCGCCCCCGCTGCGGGAGCTGAGCTCGCTGTCGATGCCGAGAGACTGGGCCTGGACGTCGGCCTCGGACAACGCTATCTGGACTGGGTCGAACGACTGGCGCAGGGGAGTCTGGGCGACTCGCTGCTCTACTCGCAACCCGTCGAGAGTGTCCTTCGGGACCGAGTCGGAAGATCGGTGGGCGTGGTTGCCGTGGCCGTAGTCCTGGCAACACTGCTGGGTCTGGCACTTGCTCTCGCGGGTTGGCGTGATCCGAGGTCGTGGCCTGCGCGGCTGTCTGA
>JANQPS010001346.1 GCA_028285365.1 Thermoanaerobaculia bacterium
AGCCGCCCCGCTGGGAGCTCCATCTCCGGCGGCTCGTGGTCACGGTGGTTCTCGGCGCGCAGGTCTTTGCGGCCGGCTACGCGACCTACCGGGACTGGCGAGAGCCTTTCTCGGGGGCCGAGGAGCTCGTGCAGTGGCTGCGTGAAACGGATCAGACCCGCAAGCCGATTGCGGCCGATCGCGACCACCCGGTTTCGCCGGTGGCGGCTCGACTGGATCGCGAGCTCTACTATCCACGGAGCGATCGCACGGGATCGTTCGTGATCTGGGATCTCACCCATCTCAACGAGCTGAGCGAAGAGCTCCTCTACAGCCGCCTCGAAACCTGGATCGCTGAGCAGGAGGAGAGTGGGCTGTTGATCGTCAACGTACCCCTTGTTTCGCCCCCGCAGTGGCTTGGTCTCGTCCACCACATCGAGCGCAGCATCGTCGCCGACGAGGTCTTCTGGATCTACGACGTGGAGCGCTGACTCGCTCGCTCGTCGGCACGCGCAGAGGGGAACTAGCCTTGGTTGCTCTCGAAGCTGGTGGTGAGATCGAGGTCGGGAGCCAACGAGTGGAGCACCGAGCAGTACTTCTCGCGCGACAGCGTGATGGCGCGCTCGATCTTCGGAGGGTCGATCGGGCCCGTGACGACGAAGTGGAGGTTCGCTGCGACGAATCGTCGCGGCTGTGACTCGGCGCGGCGACCCTCGAACGACACCAAAAGCGCCTCGAGCGGCTGACGTCCGCGCTCGAGGATGTGAGCGACATCGATGGCCATGCAGCCTGCGAGTCCGCCGAGGACCATCTGCATAGGGCCGAGAGTGTCGTCCGCCTCACCGTCGAGGGTGAGTGCGATGCCGTCTACCTGGCCGACGAAGCGTTGTGCTTCGATCCAATTCAGCTCGCCTTTCACCGAGGTGCCTCCGTTTCGAATCCCGGCTGGTCAGTTGTTGTCTGGTGGCCCATCTCGCTGAGGATCTTCTGGGCGCGCCTGCCAATTGCGGTCGCGGCACCAACCGCCACGACGGCGCCGCCGACGTAGACCGCCCACCCGAGCGGACCCTCTGGTGTCGCTCGCTCTGTGATGCCTGCAACGTCGGCGGCCAGGCTGCCCAGATACGCATTGAGGAACGAGAACGGCACCGTGCCGATGAGTGTGCCCAGCACGAAGTCTCGTTTGCGAAACGCCGACCACCCGAAGAAGTAGTTCGAGATCTTGAACGGTATGACCGGTACCAGGCGAATGAGGAGCACCATGCGCCACCCGCCTCGTGGGAGCTCGAGCTCCAAACGCTCGAGTCTCGGGTGTTTTTGATGAAAGCGTTTCCTGCGCTCCTCACTGACCGGGCCGTCCAGGAAGTGGCGAGCCACGAGAAAGGCAATGAGCGAGCCTGCGACCTTTCCGGCGACGGAAACGACCGTTCCGAGAGTGACGCCGTAGAGGAATCCGGCCCCGAGCGGGAACAGAATGCCTGGGAAGAGGACCACGATGGCCGCCGCGTGCAGCGTGACGAAGATCGGCAGACCGAGCAGGCCGATACCCTGGATCCAGGCCAGGAAGCCACGCACGATCTCTTTGGTGTCCGAGACGCCCAGGGTCGTAAGGAGTGCCAGCAGCACCAGCAGCGCAACGAGGGTGCGCTTGGAAAGTGGCAGGGGTGAGCTCTCGCGTCGGGAGCCGATCGTGACCTCGTTGGCGGCGATTCGGGTGTGAGCTGTCGTCACGGACTCTACACGCTGGTCCATCAGGTTTCGGGGCTTGCAGAGGCGGTTGCGACTCGAGCGTCGTCGCGACGAGAAATCCGATCCGGCCTGACACCCGGATAAACGGCGGGAGAGGTGCGGGTGCTGGCATCGGCGCTCCGTCTTTCAGGGAGTCTTTGCACGGAGTCGTTGCACGGAGTCGATCAGACTGTCAGTCTTACCGTCTTCCTGAGTCAGACCGAACGGCAATCACGTCGGTCACGTCGGTCACGACAATCACCTCAATCACGTTAATCACGACTAGAGGAGCGACTGGAGACCCCATGAAGCAATTCCGATCGAAAAGTCTCGGGGCCAAGGCGACCATCGTGGGCTTCGTGGCGCTGATGAGCGTCGCGGCGTCCATGACGCTCGCCCAGAGCCTGGCCATCGGCGATGAAGCGCCGGGCTTCGACCTCGAGAGCAGTCAGGGCGAGCGCTTCGGCCTCGCGTCGCTGCGCGGTGACAAACAGGCCCTTCTCGTCTTCTACCGGGGCACCTGGTGACCGTTCTGTCGCAAGCAGCTAGTTGAGCTGCAAGAGAACCTGGACGCCATCAAAGCCACCGGCACCGAGCTCTGGGTGATCAGCCCGGACGCTGCCGACAAGCTCGAGTCGATGCGCGAGAAGTCCGGGTTCGAGTTCCCGCTCCTCATGGACAGTGATCTCGAGACGATCAAGGCGTACGGAATCTTGAACCAAGACAACGGCAAGATCCCTCATCCGGCGGCGGTCGTCGTCGATCGGGAGGGCAAGGTCACGTATCTGAGGGTCGACGAGGACTACAAGGTCAGACCCCCGACCTCTAGCGAGCTGATCCCGGCTCTCGAAGAGGCAGCAAAAGACTGACGATCGGCGGAGTCGTCGCGCAGCGCTCGGCGACTCCCGAATGGCGACCTGCGAAGCTGAGTCCTGAAAGGCTCTTCTTCGAGGTCGCCATTCTGCGTTCATGGTGCCCTGGCGACGGGGTTGCTCCAGTCGATCCGTCATGCGTATGACACGATGCGGGCGTGTCAGAGCCTGCGCACATCTGGCGGAGCATGGTGGCTCGCGCGCTGATTCTGGGCGCCGGTGTGACGGTCGTCTCGGTCGGGTTCCTCGACCTGTGTGACCTGATCTACGACTGCGGCTGTCGCGCCTCATGGGCAGGCGCGGCTGACGCCTGCAACATCCATGATCCGCAGCCTCCTCACTGCCCGTGGTGCGCCACCGGATGGGTGGGAGCCTGGGTTCCCTACCTGACGATCGTCGTGGCGCAGGCGGCTGCTGCCCTGTGGCCTGGCAGACTGGGGCTCGGCTATCGAGCGCTGCTCGTCGGCCTGGCGTTTCCGGTGCTGGGTGGCCTCAATGGTCTGATTTTCGGTTGGGTGATGGGCTACTGGAGCGGCTGATCGGGTGGGCGGCCGACCTGCTCAGGTCGCCTCGGCCATCGCGTTGCGCCGAGGATCTCCACAGGCGCTTCGCTGGCCGGTCTCGGGATCGATCCAGATCGCTTCGAACGAGCCCATACCGAAGTTCCAGGGGTTGACGACGCCGACGACTAGGCCCCGTTCGACGGCTCCTTCGCGCGTTGTCGTCGGAAAGTCCGACTCGACGGCCTGAAACATGCCGCCCCCTGCCGTGTAGGCGTTGCCGAAGCGGGGTCTGAGCGTCGACTCGTCGATCGACATGCCGAAGTCGAGCATGTTGGTCGCGTTTTGCACGATGTTCTGCAGCAGGCTTCCGCTCGGCGATCCCGATGCCAGCAGCGGCTTGTCGTCCTTCATGATGAAGTTGGGAGCGACGTAGACCGTGGCGCGCTCGCCAGGGCCAGGCATGACGCGAAAGTAGTGAGCGCCCGAAGCGACCACCGTGACGCCGCCTGCAAACAGGCCGTTGCTCCACGGCAGGGACATGCACGAGTGCAAGATCGTGGCGACGTTGCCTTGCTCGTCGACGGCCGTGACGTGGCAGCTTCCGGGAGGTGGTGCAGGTGCCTTCTCGAGGGGGGTGTCCATCTGCAAGAGGTCGAAGCGGATCTGGGCGTACTCTTTGGACGTGATCGTCTCGAGTGGCATCGGGTGGTACTTGGGATCTCGGTGTCGTCCACCCTCGTTGAAGACCTGGGTGCAGATCCGGGCCATCTGCCAGAGCAACTCGGGTGAGTCGGTCACTGGACCCAGCTTCTGGAGATCGAGCAACTCGATCATCTGAAGGATTTCGATGATGTGCGTCCCGCCGTGATCGGGTGGCGGCGAGCCCACGAGCTGGTAGTCACGATAGGAGCCGTAGGCCGGCTCGTCGAAGCGCACGTCGTAACGCTCGAAGTCTTCGCGAGTGGTGACGCCTCCGGCCTCCTGGACGACCTGGCAGTACTCCTCGGCGAACCCGCCTCTGTAGAAGTAGTCGTTGCCGTCCTCGGCGAGGCGCTCGAGGGTGTCGGCGGCGCGTTTCTGCACGAGTAGCTCTCCAGGGTCGAGGATCGCTCCACCCGGGAAGAAGATCTCCCGTCCTTCTTTTGTACTGCCCAGCATGTTCGCCTGCATGAACATCTCGCCCCAGAGGAAGGGGTGGATCTCGAACCCGTCCCGCGCGTACGCAATGGCGGCGGCGCAGAGGTCCTTCGAGGGTTTCGATCCGAACCGCTCTCGAGACGCTTCGTACCCGGCCCAGAAACCAGGCACCGCGGCGCCCAGACCGCTGGCCAAGGCGTTGGGTCCCCATCCCACGAGATCGGCCATGGGGCGATTCATGCCGCCGTTGACGTAGCTCGACTTGCCGGTGGACGCGTCGTAGTAGAGAAGACTCAGGACGCCGGTAATACCGGTCATGTGGGGCTCGACGACGGTCTGGGTCACCGACGCCGCCAAGGCCGCATCAGCGGCATTGCCGCCGGCGCGCAGGATGTCGGTGCCTGCTCGAGTCGCCAGGGGATGAGCGCAGATCACCATGCCTGCATTGCCTTGTGCGAGCTCCTTCTCGCCAAAGACAGCCTTGGAGACCAGCCGTCGACGCTCGTCAGCGTCTACCGATCCATGGGTGCCGCCAACTGCCGAGTCCACGGCCTTGGCGCCGAACAGCCCGGCACCGGTCTCGGCGGCGCCAGCGTGAGTCGAGCCGCCGGCGACTCCGGCGGCTGCGGCGCCACCTGCGAGCTTGGCGAAAGTCCTTCGATTGAGCTTCATCGGTTGTCTCCGGGGTGAAGTGGGGGAGCGCTGACCGCCGGTCGGTGCGGCGAGTCGAGTTCGCAAGCCAGTTCCACTCTAGCGAAATGTCGCACGTCAGCCGGGTCGTCTCGACCGACACCCTCATGGGGCTGACGTCGTGGTTAGGACAGTTGATCGTTGCAGCAGATCGTTGGTGTGGATCGTTGCGTCGATCTCGGGCGTTTGATCGTTAGTGTTGTCTCCGAGGGGCCCCCTTGGGGCTCAGCAGGTAACGGTACGACACGAAGGAATCTACGGGATGAGCAAAGTCGACGACGCAGCGCGAACGATGATCGCGAATCTGGAAGAGAAGACCGGCAAGTCCATCGACGAGTGGGTGGCTCAGGTGAGTGGCTCGGGCCTCGACAAACACGGTCAGATCGTCAAGTGGCTCAAGAGCGAGCACGGCTTGACCCACGGGTACGCGAATCTGGTGGCCCATCAGGCCAAGAGCTCGGCGGCCGCGCATGCAGCGGATGACGACCTCGTCGACGGCCAGTATGCGGGCAAAGAGTCGTTGCGGCCCATCTACGACAAGCTGGTGGTCGCGGTCGAGGGATTTGGATCCGATGTCGAGTTGGCTCCCAAGAAGAGTTATGTCAGCTTGCGTCGAGCCAGACAGTTTGGCCTGGTTCAGCCGTCGACCAAGTCGAGAGTCGACGTCGGGCTCAAGCTCGAGGGAGTCGAGCCCGACGGGCGACTCGAGGCGTCAGGGAGCTTCAATGCGATGGTCAGCCACCGCGTTCGGGTCACCGCGACGGACGAAGTCGACGACGAGCTCGTCGAGTGGCTCAGGGCGGCGTACGCCGCTGCCGGTTGAGCAAAAAAGGGGGGCGGAGGCCTAGCGATCCCGCGATGTCCGCGCTGCTGGCTGCAGTCGTCGGTGTCTCGGGGCCTAGGTGCAGCGTCTAGGACGTCGTGCCTTCTTGGATGAGATGCGACATCAGGCGTCGAACCACTTGCTCGGCCATGTGCAGTCGCTCCGCTTCCGAGATGGGGTCGGCCGCAGGGACGCCTGGTGGGTCGGGCAGCAGCGGCTGTTGCTCCGTGGGTTGCCTGGCCGCGGCAGCGGAAGCCGGCGCCTCGTCGGCGAGACGTTGCAGAGTACGCCAGTGGTCGAGGCGCTCGACACACGCGAGGGCGAGTCGCCGGCTGATCACCACCTGAACGGGATTCCCCGCTTCATCGAGGGCGACGACGGAAGGCAGCTTGTTGCGGGTCTGCTCGCCGGGGAGCGTGAGCCAGTCTGTGAGCGCCACGAGGTCGTTCGGCAACGGATCGCTGGGAACTTCGGCGAATTCCGTGGCGAAACGCGACGAGAGCAGCCCGAGGTCGGCCACGGTGAAGCTTTGCTCGTCTTCTCTCGGCCAGTCCGTGTGTGGCTGCGGATTGCCGTCGAGCTGGAGGATGCCGCCGGATCGTGACGCGCCGGGGGCGAAGAGGAAGAGGGGGTGGCAGCGAGAGTCGATCGCGCCGGCGGCGCTCTCTGGCTCCGCATCGCCGGCAATCAGGTGCAGTGCGGCACTTGGGGAGGTCAGTGCGCGATCGAAGGCACGCTCGAGGGAGTCGGCATCAGCAAGAGAACCTTGGTGCACGACACTGCGCCGATGACCGAGCGCGAGGTGCGCCAGGTCGAGCGCACCATCGACCGCGTTGGCGAGCGGATCCACGGGGACGAGCACGTGCACGGGTCGGGTCGAGTTGAGCAGGTGGAGCAGTGCGCTCAGCTCGTTGCCGACTGCGGAGGGGTAGGACACGACGCAGATCAAAGTGGACAGGAGCGGACGCTCGGCGTCGTGGAGGCTG
>JANQPS010001347.1 GCA_028285365.1 Thermoanaerobaculia bacterium
CGGCACCCGCAAGGCCGTCGAGCACGCCCACTCATTGGAGCGTCCGCCCGAGCTCATCCTCACCGGTGGTGATCTCGTCTTCGACATCCTCGCGACCGACAAGGCGAAGGCCGACGCCCAGTACGACCTCTACGACGAAGCCTTCTCGGCGTCCAAGGTCACCGTGCACCCGGCCATGGGAAACCACGACATGCTCGGCGTCTACGAGGAAAGCGGCGTCTCGGACACCGATCCTCTCTACGGCAAGAAGTACTTCACAGATCGCTTCAGCCTAGACCAACCGTACTACTCGTTCGACCACGAGGGATGGCACTTTGTGGTGCTCGACACGTTGGGCATCGACGGCACGAGCTACAAAGGCTGGGTCGACGCCGAGCAGATCGCATGGCTCGAAGACGACCTCTCCGCTAGCAACCGCCCCACGGTCGTCGTAGGACACATTCCGCTGCTGAGCAACTTCATGGAGATGAGGCGCGGCACGAGTGAAGCGATCCCCGGAGGAATCTCGGTAGTCAACGCGCACGAGGTCATACCGGTCTTGGAGAAGCACCCGGTCAAGCTGGTGCTGGCCGGGCACCTCCATGTCAACGAGGTCTTTCGTTACAAAGGCATCGAGTACGCCAACGTCGGCGCGGTCTCCGGCAACTGGTGGAACGGACTGCGCGACGGCTTCCAAGAGGGTTACGGCCTGCTCGAGTTCCGCGGCGACGACGTGTCGTGGCGTTACGTCGACTACGGATGGGAGCCGCCCCCGGAGACCGAGTCCGGAGACGACGAGGCCGCCTGACGCATCGGCACTAGCGTCGGAAGTCCTCGAGCCATGTAGCCAAGTCGTCATGTCCACCGTGGCGGGCCCACCCCGCAGGCGTTTGCTGAACCTTCTCGTCACGCCGATTCGGGTCGGCACCGAGCTCGAGGAGGTGCTCACACATGGAGCGGCGACCCCGGATCGCAGCGTTGTGCAGCGGGGTGCCCAGAAAGTCGAAGCCAGGAGGTATGGAGTCGACCCTGGCCCCCTGCGCGACCAGCCAGTCGACGGCACCCAGTTGTCCGGCAGCGGCCGCGTAGATCAGGGCATTGTCGAGCACGTCCTGGCTTTCGTTCGAGCGCTGCTCAGGATAAGACTCCATGAACGGAGAGTTGATCGCCCCCGCTCGCTCGACATCGATGACACCTTCTGCTCCGAGGCAGGCCTCCATGATGTCCACACGACCAAGGGCCGCGGCCGCACGAAGCGTGCCAACGGACGCACCGCGCCGGAGCAGCCAGCTCGCCATCTCTTCATGCCCCCAGTAGAGCGCCTCTTCCAGAGGAGACCAGCCTCCGAGCAGCTCGTCGCGACCGTCGATGGCCGCACCCTCGTCGAGCAGGTATGACGCGAGCACCGAGTTGGCGACGCTGGCACTGGCAAGCAGGGGGCCGTCGACCTCCGAGCCGGCGGCGCGTAGCAAACGGGCCATCGCCAGTTGGGTCTTCGGGTCGTGCTCTTTGCCGTCGAGCACCAGGCACTGCATCAAGGTCGGATGTGAACAGCTCGAACGCGAGGTCGCGAGCGATGGCTCTCGTTCGAGCTGCGTCGCCAGCGCCTCCGTGTCTCCGGCTCGGATGGCTACCATCGCGGGTAGGAACTTGTCGTCCAATTAAAACCTCCGGGTCCGCTAGGACCACTCACATGACGGCCGAGCGGCCTTCGTCCTCGTGTCGTACGGCGCCTCGATCGGCGAGTCGCGCCAACCACGGGACGCCGGCCGCCCCCGCAACGCTCTTGAGCCAGGCTCCCGGAACGAACGGAACGAGCCCACTCACCAGGGCATCCTGGATGCCCAGGCTGCCGGCGAGCCACAGCGTCCCGAGTCCGAGGATGACGAGGTGCGCAGCACCGTAGACGAGGACTCGGACGAGGAAGTCCTTGATGCCAGGCGCGCGGCCAGCCAGGCCACAGAGGCTGGCAGCAAACGGAAACGACCAGAGGTAGCCCGCCGTCGGCCCCGTCAGATGATCGATTCCTCCGGCGCCGCCTGAGAACACCGGAGCACCCGCAGCCCCCAGAGCCAGGTAGAGGATCATCGCCAAAGCGCCTCGTCCCGGGCCGAGCAGTCCCCCCACTACCACCACCGCGAGTGATTGCAGCGTCACGGGAACCGGCACGAGCGGAATCTCGAGCCTTCCTCCGACAGCCACTGCTGCTACCGCGATCAGAGCCAACGTGGCGGAGCGGATCAGCGCCTTGTGGGTGTCCTTCATGTCGAGCGAATCGTATCGTCGCTCGAGCGCGACCAACCGACCAGACTGCGGCTCGTGAGGTAGATTGGTAGCACTCGCTGTGCACCTCGACGTCCCGGAGGGAACGCCTGGTGTTTCGACCATTTCCGCAGCTCCGACTGACAGCTGTGTCCCTGCTCGCAGCCGCCGCCACCTTGGTCTCTGACGCCAGCTTCTCGCCAGCGGAAGCTCAGGTGCTCACGGCCGACGACGTCGAGGCTCGACTCCCCGCCCCCTCGGCCCTGGGTGACGGCTGGCAGTGGGTCAAGCCAGAAGACCCGATCATGCGCCTTGGCAGCGTCGTCAGCGCGATCTACAACTTTCGCGAACCGGAGAGTGATCGAGACTCTCCACACGTGGTCGACATCCATGTCCACGGCTCTGCCGCGACAGCTAAAGCCGACTGCGTTCGCCAGCGAAAGCTCCTCAGCCAGAACGCGGAGGTCGTCATCGATGACGATCCGGCACTGGGTCCAACGGGCTTTCGCTCTCACTACGGACCGCACGAGAGCTTCGGGCGGCGAGTCACATTCTGCGAGCGCAACCTCAAGATCTCGATCGCTCCGAGTCGATTCGGAGCCGATCTCGCCAGATCCCTGCGTCAGGCAATCCTGGAGTGAGCTCTAGAGGTCTCGGCGCGCCTCAGCGCCTCGCCTAGGACGGCACCCGCGGAAGGGTCCAGCCGTTGTGGTACTCGGCCTTCAGCAGCTGATTGGCTTCGGCGCTGCCGGTGAAGGCTCCCTTGGCGTCGTCCCAGTACACCCTCTCGCCGGTCTTGAATGCGATGTTGCCAAGATGGGCATTGATGGCCGCAATGGCTCCGATTTCGGCATTGCAGCGCGGCTGCTCACCACTCTTGGCACATTCGACGAAGTTCTCCGTGTGCTGATCGAGTCCGCGGGCACTGGGTGATGCGCCACGCCGCGGCAGCGCCTCGGTGCGATATCGCACCATGCTGCGATCGGAACGGTCTTTCTCCGGAAAGATCTCCCAACCGCTGCGGTCGACGACCAGGGTGGCCTTGTTGCCGACGAAGGCAACTCCGTGCCCGCGCTGAAACGGTCCCAGTCCGATGCCCACCGCATGCTCCCAGGTCATGGAGAATCCATCGAACTCGTAGATGGCCTGCTGCGTGTCGGGAGTCTCCATCCCGCCGTCCGGATAGCCGAAAGCGCCGCCGAGCGACATGACCGACTTCGGCGCGTTTGCCTTCATTCCGTAGAGGACGATGTCGATGAGATGGACCCCCCAGTCGGTCATCAGACCACCGGCGTAGTCCCAGTACCAGCGCCAGTTCCAGTGAAAGCGGTTCTCGTTGAACGCGCGCTTCGGCGCCGGCCCGAGCCACATCTCGTAGTCCACACCTTCGGGAGGCTTGCCGTCGGCAACCCTCGGCGGAGCATCCCAGTCCATGAACGCCCACGCCTTGGTCTGGCGAACTTCACCGATAGCGCCCGACCACAGGTACTCCATGGCGTCATCCCAGTGTTTACCCGAGCGCTGCCACTGGCCGATCTGAACCGCACGGCCATAGTAGGCGGCGGCCTTGCGCATGATCTCGATCTCTTCGATGGTGTTGGCCATCGGCTTTTCGCAGTACACGTGCTTTCCGGCCGACAGCGCGTCGACCATGATTCGGCAGTGCCAGTGGTCCGGCGTCGCCACGATGACCGCGTCGATGTCGTCGCGCTCGAGCACTCTTCGATAGTCATCGGTCAGTTCCGGCAGCACTCCAGTGCTCTCTTCGAAGTCAGCTGCCTTCTCGGCAAGCACCGACTCGTCAACATCACACAACATGGCGCACTCGACCCCGTCGACCTTGAGCATGGAGCGCATGTCGGAGGAGCCCATTCCTTTGGCACCGATC
>JANQPS010000257.1 GCA_028285365.1 Thermoanaerobaculia bacterium
CCGTCGAGAGAGCCGTCTCGACTGGGTCCGTCATCAGCTGAAACCGGCGCTCGACGACGAGCTTCAGAGCGAGCTCAAGGTACGAGGTCGGTTCGCGGCCTTGGCTCGGCGGGCCCACGACAAGCGGGAGTCGCTAGCGCTCGATGGCGGAAGAGCCTACGGTCTCGAAGCCACTGGGCTCTCCGAAGACCAGCTGCTGAACTGGTACTTCGTCGATCGGCTGGGAGACTCTGTCCCCAAGGACCTCGAGAGCTACGCAGCCGACCTCGACCTTTCCGGCTCTGATGTGCTGTTGGCGCTGCTCGTGAGGGAGTTTCTCTTCGTCAACAAGCGCGACGAAGTCGGCCCCAGCGCGGAGGGCTCGAGGCTTCGAGAGCATAGGCTCCGACCGAAGTCCTAGGCTTGACTCCCAACCCCCGACTGAACAGCGAGGAGGCACAGGTGCCCTTCCAGCTCGACGAATCTCATGGTCGGACAGCAAGAGCGGCCCGCCGATTGGTGGTGCCCTGTCTTCTTGCGATCATGATCGCCCCCGTCGCGAGAGGACTCCAGGCACAGTCGCTCGATCATCCGAACGTCTTGGTCCGCGGGTGGCGGGCCCTTTCGACGACCACGAGCTTCCCCGACCATCAACTGCACCTCGACTCCGAGGTCCTCGAGCGTCAGCCAGCGCGAATGAGAATCGACCTCCCCGGGGCGACCTTTGTCGCTGTGAAGCGGTGGTCCGTCGCCCGTCCTCACGGCACGGCCTGGGCAGGTCGCCTGGACGGATCGCCCGACCGCGAAACGGTAGTGCTCACCTCCCACAAAGGTCTGCTCGCAGGCCGAATCTCGACGTCAGCCGGGATCTTTGTGCTCGAACCGTTACGACCAGGAGTCTCTCGACTGATGGAGGTGCAAGAGCAACCTCATGGAGAGTGCGCGGTCGGCAGCCAAGCCCCCTCTAGCGCTACTCAGAAGCGGCGCCGACCCGACTCCGACGTTGCGACGAGGCGACACGACCCTGCCATCGCGCCCAACCCGAGCTCGCCCCCTCCGACCATCACCGTGCTTGGCCTCTACACGAGTGCGGCTCGCGCAGGGGCCGGAGGCGTCGATCAGATCGAGACTCTCCTACACGCTGGCATGGACCTCACTAACTCGGTGTTCGTCAACAGCGGCATCAGAGCAACAGTCCAGCTGACGGACACAGCTGAGATCGACCTGAGCCGGTTCGGGCCCCTGGAAGGGCTCGAGATGGCGCTCGAAGCTCTTGAGAACGACTCCGAGATTCAGGGGCTGCGTGACCAGGTCGGCGCGGACCTGGTGGCGGCCATCTTCGAAGGCGGAGCCGGCTTCTGCGGCTTTGCGAACGCCATGGATGTCGTAGGCCCCGACTTCGCACCCGAGGCCTACTCCATCAGCGTGCGTGACTGTGTCCTGTCGTCGATGGCCCTGACCCACGAGATCGGACACAACCTCGGAGCGCGCCACGACCCGGAGAACTCTGAGGCAACGCCCGATACTGCCTCCTTCCCGTGGTCGTTCGGGCATGCAACCGCGAGCTTTCGCACCGTCATGACGGTGCCTGGCAGCTGCGTCGGATGCAGGCTCGAGCCAGTCTTTTCGAACCCCGAAGTGTCACTCCCGACCAGCACCGGCTCTCTTCCCGCTGGCGTCTCTGAAGAGCGCGACAATCACCGTACTCTCAATCTCACGGCCCCTGTGGCCGCATCGTTTCGCCAACGTCAAGTCCCCTGCGTTGCCGACGAGCAGGCTCTTTGCCTCAACCAGCATCGTTTCCGCGTGACCGTAGAGTGGCGAGACTTCGACGGCAACGAGGGGGTCGCTCGCGCGGTGACGTCCTCATCTGATTCGGGTCTCTTCTGGTTCTTTCAGCCGAGCAACTGGGAGCTTCTGGTCAAGGTCATCGATGCCTGCGGTTTGAGCAGCTCCTTCTGGGTGTTCTCAGCCGCCACGACCGACGTCGAGTACACCTTGAGGGTCACCGACACGGTGTCAGGCGAGATCCGGGAGTACACCAACCCTCTCGGGCGTGCAGCACCTGCGATCAACGACACCGCAGCGTTCTTCACGTGCGACGCCTCTCCGACCGGGATCCGCTGAGCCTGGAGCGGGCGAGGTGAGTCCCGAAGTTCCTTGGGTTGGGACCGGGGCCGCTTCTCGAGTTGCATGACGTCGCCTCGATCACCACTCAGTTCGGCAGCTCGATTCCGAAGACTCCGCTCATGTAGTCGATCGTGAGCACGGTCGCCTGCGCGAAGTCAGAGCCAAGCACACCGTCTGACTCGAAGAAGTAGACGTCCTCGTGATCTTCCCGGCGAACATCCGGGATCGCGACGAGATGACTGTCGATCACGAGATCCATCCGATCGGCGATCTCGGTCTCGACCTCGATCGAACCGCCGGCGCCACCAATCGTCTGAGTCTCGGTTCTGAGCTCTCCGAGGTTGGTCTTCGAAACCAGCAGGCGGCTCATCGAGGTGTTTCGGGAGCCCGTGTCGAGTCCAAAGAGCAGCGTCTGACCGGTGGGATCGGTCATCCGAACGACCGGGTAGCCGAGCCAGAAGAGGTTGCTGGTCTCGCTGAGTTCACGCGCAGACTGTTCGAGAACGGCTGATCTCGACACGAAGTCCAGGACGACTCGCAGTTCGCGAAGCAGGGTCCAGCCGAGGATGCCGGGCAGGATGAGCGGACGACCGTCCGGAAGAGTCAAGTCGAGAGCCTCATCGGGGAAGACGAACACCGTGTGGTCTCGCACCGTGACACCACCGACCTCGAGACGCTCGAGCAGACCAACGCGGGAGGGGATCTCGATGTCGGTCGACGTACCCACGTCATGCCGGCGATCCGAAAGGATCTCGAGGCCCAGCCGGGTCGCATCGCTCTCTCTCACGATCGTAAAAGCCGCCCCCGTGTCGACGACAAAAGACGAGCTCACGCTCCCTTTCTCACCACCGAGCTCCACTGGAACGACTGGCGAGCCCGTGCTCAAGAGCTCGAGCCGATCCGAGAAGGGTTCCGAGCGGGTCTCGATGCGCTGTTCTGGCGCCGAAGCCAGAGTCTCCATCAGCGGATCGACGGCGCCTGTCCAGTCCTCCATCCGTACGACCAATTGGTCGTACGCGCGAGCATCGAAGTCGAGCCTCAAGAGCAGACTGCGAGCCACCTCCGCATGGTCATCGTCACCATCGGCAAGCGTTTCGAGCACGGCGGACGCTTCTCCTCGACGGCCGCGAGCCAGCATTTCGAGGGCCCGCCCAAGTCGCTGCGACCGCTCCGGAACAG
>JANQPS010001366.1 GCA_028285365.1 Thermoanaerobaculia bacterium
CGACTGCTGGCGCCCCAGAGTGAGGGGGTCACCTGCGAGGTATCGGCCACAATCCAATCGTTCATTGATACCACGCTTGAGGTCGCCGCTTCCGTAGACGACGGCGAACTCTCCTCGAGAGCGGTCGGTCTCGCGGTCCGATGTTTGGAGCCGCCAGAGACTTTGGGGATGTCAGTCCGCCTGCACGAGTTGAGACGCAAGGTGGCGGGCGACGCACAACTCGGACCGGGCCATCGACCTGTTGAACGGCGCTATCAGATCCACTGATCAGTTGTGAGCGTCCTTTGAAACCTCGGGTCGACAAGGTGGGAGTCAGTCGGCTCGCGCATCCCAGAATCCACCGCGACTGGTTGCAAGAGGCCCGGTCCAGTTGCTGGCCACCGCCTCGTCGTATGTCGTGCAACTCGTCCGCCCGTAGTCGCACCCGGCGTAGAGGATGAAGGTCTCCCGGTTGCTGGTATCGAACGTCCGCTGCAAGAAGCTCAGCATCATCGCCGCCACATCGATGCTGAAGTCCTGGTCGTATGCAAGCTCTTGACAGATGTCCTGCTTGCTGTAGCTCTGGTAGCCCATCCGCTCAACGTTCTGAGGCTGCATCTGGACCAGGCCGGTCGATTGCTGGCCTGGAAGCAGACATGCCGCGAGTTCCCCGGCGGCCCATTGGGGGTCGGTGCGATCGGATGGGCCAGGCATCGATCCTTCGTGATCGACGATGGCGGCCAACAGTCGTGCGTCGATTCCGAAAGCCATCGCAGCCTGATCAATCGAGCTTCTGAACTTGTTGTACAGCCGAATGTCGATGTTGATCGATGACGCGCCTCCGAGATCGCTGCGCCAGGTCATGGTCCCGTTCTGGAACACCTGAACGCTTGCTCCCAGCGCTGAGATGTAGGCCTCATCGTCGAGTGGGGCACCGAACAGGCTCGGACCGCCACGAGTCCGGTACATGTCCCAGAAGCCTGTGCGCACGTGCGACACTCGTCCGGTGTCGGGGTTGTGGATCAGGATCGATCGGCCGAAGGAGCCTCCGTCGTAGTCCCGAACCCAGAGCTGACCCCATTTGTGAATCGAGTTGATCGGCCGTCCCAGGACCGACGAACCGATCCGATCAACGGCTGCCTGGAAGCTAGCGGTTGGCGCGCCCGCTGGGTTCTGCGGGCCGGGTGTCGTCGGCGGCGGAAGACTGCCTCCGCCACCTGAGCCAGCTCCGGTCAAGGTGAACGTGACCGATCGACCCGAGCGGAGACCTCTCGCCGTAACCGACCACCGTGTCCCAACCTCCGAGCTTCCGCACGTCCAGATCATCCGACGGTTCCCGCTTGCGTCGGCGGCCGCCGACGAGAACACGCCTCCGAGTTCTGGTGACGAGAACTGAATAGTCTCACCGCCAGCGGCGCCGGACACGGTCCCGAGGGTCCTGGTCTGACCGTTGCAAAGGAACGGGTTCTCGGCGAGGCTCACCTGCAGAGGACCACCGCCCGGTGCGGGCGGTGTCGTCGGCACCGTCGGCTCGCCAGTTGAGGGGTTGCCGCCGCCGGATCCCCAGGTGATTCTGTTGGACGAGATGCTCCCGGAAGTGACCCAATGCTGCGGGCCATCACCGCTGTAGCAGAGCGTTGAGTCAGACGCAGCCCCGGCGCTGCTCATCGTGAACGTCTGGCGCCAGTAGCCAGTGTCTTTGCTGTCGTTGCATCGGACCGTGACGCGCGAGCCTGGCTCGAAGCCCGTTAGGCGGACGCTGATCCAGTAGCCGTAGGGCGCTGGCGCACCCTGTGAGATCTCGATCTTCGGGTTCCGATTGACGACCCCTCCCGAGGTCGCCGTCGAGTTCCAGTTCGCTGTGAGTCCGCCTGCGGTGACCTGCTTCCCGCCGATGTTCGAGTAGCAGAGGCGCGTCGTGTACGCCCGGCCATTGCCGTCCGTCCGAACGGTCGTCGACCA
>JANQPS010001367.1 GCA_028285365.1 Thermoanaerobaculia bacterium
CTAGAGACGATGCCGTCACCACGAGCTCCCGCTCGCCACGTGCGACGACACGGTCGGTCCCACGCTCGAGCGCACCGCGCGCCTCGGCTCCCGAGAGCCGCGTGGAACCGCGGGCACGTCGCAGCACGCAACCCAGAGGCTCGCGGGACGACAGCCCGACTCGTCGCATCATCGATCGGGTGCGCGAACGAGACAACTCTTCACAGAGCACTGGTCGCCCTCGCCCGGGTGTCCGTCGATCGACCGGCGGCGAGTCGACAGGGCGTCGTCCTTCGAGTGTCGAGTCGAGCGGCCGCAACAGCACCCCGGGGCGTTCACGCACTGAAGCCACCACACCACGGACGAGGTCTCCTCGCGCGAGCGCCCCTCGCACGACCTCCCCGCGTCGTCCAGCAGACTCCGGACGAACGACGACGAGGACACCGAGGCGCTCGACTGCCGGTGAGAGCTCTGGAAGATCGCGGACGCCGGAAACTCGAGCCCCGAGCAACCGGAGCCGTCCATCCTCGGCGTCGAGCCCGCGTGGACGAACCAGCACGTCCAGTCCTCGCAGTACGCCACCTACCCGCTCGTCCGGCGCTCGATCCGCACCATCCCGATCGAATCGATCGCCGGCCGCAACCCGGAGCCGTTCAGGAAGCGGCTCGCGGTCATCGACCCGGGCTCCCTCGCGATCCAGCGGTCGGGAATCGACTCGACCGCCCTCACGATCCAGCAGCTCGCGTGGGGCGGCTCGAGCCCCCTCGCGATCCAGCACTTCGCGCGGATCGGCCAGAGCTCCGTCTCGCTCGAGCTCGTCCCGCGGCTCGGCCAGGACTCCGGCGCGATCCAGCACGTCGCGCGGGTCGGCCAGAGCTCCATCACGCTCCTCAGGAGCGCGCTCGACACCATCACGTGGCGGATCCTCGCGCTCGAGCACGCGATCAGCACCTTCAAGGTCCAATCGGTCCTCGACATCCGCTCCGAGAAGCAGGTCCAGCTCACGAGCCTCGAGACCCTCCTCGTCCAGCCGGCGCTCGAGTGCGTCCTCGGGTTCTTCCAGTCGATCACGCAGCAGTTCCTCCAGCTCGAGCCGGCGTCCCAGCGGCCAAGGGTGATCGAGAGGCTGGTGACAAGACTCCGGCTCGCTTGCTGAGCGATCACCGAAGCGACAGCCCACATCGACCCCGGCGCCCTCGCAGGCCCGGGGTCCTTGGCGTTTGGTGCCCTGCTGAGAGCAAACTCCATTGGCGATGTGGCGCGCGCTCGGGACAGCTTTGACTACAATGAGCCTGCGCATGCGCTGGGAAGGTCGCTGGGGCAGCTTCGCCCGCGGATTGGGGCGAGCTCTGTTCGTCCTCTACTGTCTGGAAGCCGGGTTCTTCCTGGTCATGATCCCGTGGCGCGACTTTTGGCCACGGCTACTCACGTCAGTGCCGTTGGACGGCCTGCGGATTTGGCTGGAGAGCTCACTGGGACGAGGAGCCGTCACCGGGTTTGGCCTGATCCATCTGGTCTGGGGCGTTCATGATCTGCACGGCATTCTCAGTGGCGTCCGCCGGTCGAGGCCGTCGGCGGGCGAAGAGCCGACGTCGTGACCAACACAGACGAGGACCGTCTGGTCGTGCCGAGAGTCCTCGCGGTCACCCGAGGCCAAGTGCCACGCGATTGGACTCAGCCGTATGCTCTGTCTTATCTCCCTTCCTTCGAGATCGACGCGATCGGGGCGCAGATTCGCGAGAAGCACCTCGACACGTCGTCGCTCCTCGCTCTGTGTCATCACGTCAGGAGACACTTTGCCGGCACGCTGCTCGTCAACTCACGCGCGGATGTCGCACTGGAAGCAGCCGCTGACGGCGTTCATCTCCCGTCCTCCTCGATCGGACTCGTCTCCCGCTTGCGGCGGCGCGTCACGCGGCCGTTTCTCATCGGCTGCTCGGTTCACAGTGCTGCCGAAGCCAGACTCGCTGCTGGGCACGGAGCCGACTACGTTGTCGTCGGTCCCGTCTTCGAGACTCCCAGCAAAAAGGGGATGGGCGTACCACTGGGCCTCGACGGGCTCGAAGCGGTGATCCAAAGCCTCTCCATCCCGGCGATTGCAATCGGCGGAATCGACACCCAACGAGCCAGACTCGTTCTCGGTCGAGGCGCATACGGCGTTTCGGGAATCCGGGGTTTTCAAAGCGCCGCCGACCTGTCGGCGCTGGTGCGAGCGTCGATCCCTCGAAAGACTCGAGAGCGCTCACGCTCACAGCAGGCTGATAAGTTCGCCTCGTCATGAAGCCTCGCTCCACCTTCCGCCCCAGCAAGCCGGCCCTCCTCACGGTCTCGGCGCTCATCATCCTGCTCGACCAATGGAGCAAGTGGCTGGTCGAGCAGAAGATCGCATTTCGCCAAACCGTCGAGGTCGTTCCTGGCCTATTCAACCTCATTCGGGTCGAGAACACCGGCATCGCTTTTGGGCTCTTTCCCAGCCATGGCGCACTCTGGGGCACCATCGCTCTAGGGGCGTTGGGCCTGTTGGCGCTGATTCTCGTCAGTTTCTACTTCGCCAGCACGCCGACTCGCAACACCCTCTTGCTCACGGCTCTCGCACTGGTGCTTGGAGGCGCCGTCGGTAACCTGATCGACCGGGCACTCCTGGGAGCGGTCACGGACTTTTTTGATGCCTACTACGGCAGCCGACACTTTCCCACCTTCAACGTGGCGGATTCCGCGATCAGTGTCGGCATCGTGCTCCTGGCTGCCGAGAGCTTTCTGTCCCCCAACCGAAGCTCGTCCGAGGCACCTCTCGCCGATCAGCCCAGCTCGCTCGCCGAACCGTCATCGTGACTCGAGGCTCATGACGACGATCTGCTCGGCAACGTCTCGATGACCATCAGGGGCACGGCTGCTTGACGCGTCAGGTACGTGTGGACAGTCTGGCAGAACCGGCTCGGCTCGATCGCTATCTGGCCGACCGTCTAGAAGTCACTCGATCCAAGATCCAGAGCTGGGTGAAGAGCGGGACGGTGCTCGTCGACGGACGGACCAGACGTCCCTCTCACTTGCTCCAGGGAGGCGAGATCATCGAGATCCCTGTGGCTCCACTATCCAGCACCGGGGAGTTCCTCGAGCCCGAACCGGGGGAACTCGAGCTTCTCTACGAAGACCCTGATCTCGCCGTGATCGCAAAACCCGTCGGACTCGTAGTGCATCCGGGAGCCGGCCAACGAGAGGGAACCCTGGCACACCGACTGGTCGCTCGATTCCCGGAGCTGGCTGCCGTAGGCCATCCACAGAGGCCAGGCATCGTACACCGGCTTGACAGAGGCACGTCGGGTGTCATGGTCGTCGCCAGAAACGAGGCGTCCCTGCAGGGACTCGCGCGACAGTTCGAACGCCGTTCGGTCGGCAAACAGTATCTCGCCGTCGCGTACGGGCGACTCTCGAGCTCACCGCTCCTGGTCGACGCGCCGATCGGGAGACACCCTCGGCATCGGACCCGCATGACCGTCGCAGCCAACGGGCGCAGTGCTCGGACTCGTTTCGAAGAACTCCGTTACCTCGACACACCACGCGTCTCGCTCCTACTCGCCAGGCTCGACACCGGCAGAACGCACCAGATTCGGGTACACCTCAAGGCCGAGAAGCATCCTCTGGTGGGAGACTCCGTTTACGGAGAGAACCGCTGGCGCGCGGCGCCGCCGCCTTTGCAGGCGACCCTGCGGGACTTCCCGAGGCCGGCGCTTCATGCCTGGCAGTTGAGCTTCGAGCATCCGCGACTCGGCCAAGCGCTGTCGTTCCAGGCTCCGCTCCCCGACGATCTCGAGGGTCTCTGGACCGCGGTCGGCGGAACGCCCCTCGCAGATCTCGTCGGGAGTTCCTGAAGGCCGCCAAGCCTGGCCTCGTGAGACTCGCAGGCCCGTCGGCGCGGCGACCGACTCGGGCCAGGAGGCTGCTGGAGCAAGGGTGCTAGAGGAGATCCTCGAGTCTCTTGAACTCCGCGCCCTGCGACTCGGCAACAGCCCTATAGGTGATGCTTCCCGCATGGGTGTTGACACCCTCCGCGAGTCCGGGGTTCTCGGCGCACGCGGCCTCGAAGCCGAGCTTCGCCAGCTGCAGGGCATAGGGAACCGTGACGTTGTTGAGCGCGAACGTCGACGTTCGGGGCACCGCACCAGGCATGTTCGAGACACAGTAGTGGACTACCCCGCCTTCTTCGTACACGGGATCAGAGTGCGTGGTTGCTCTAGTGGTCTCTGCACACCCTCCTTGATCGACTGCCACATCCACAAAAACCGAGCCCGGCTTCATGGTCTCGATCATCTGGCGGCTGATGACGTGCGGCGCCGAGCGGCCGGGTAGCAGAACCGCCCCGATCACCAAATCGGCTCGAGCTGTTGCTGCCGCGAGATTGTGATGGTTGCTCGCGAGGGTGGTCACCGACCCGTGAAAGAGATCGTCGAACAGGCGGAGACGCTCGACGTTCGTATCGAGGACCGTGACTCGAGCGCCCAGGCCATGGGCCACCTTCGTACAGTTGAGTCCCACGATGCCTCCACCGACGATGATGACGTCGCCCGGTGGCACTCCCGGGACACCGCTGAGCAGGATGCCCCTTCCACCGAGGGGACGTTGGAGGTAGTAGGCCCCAACGAGAGCCGCCATCCGGCCGGCGACTTCGGACATCGGTTTGAGTAGCGGAAGCCCGCCCGTCGGATCCGTGATGGTCTCGTAGGCGATCCCCGTCACCTTGCGCTCGAGCAGGCCCTGGGTGAGGTCTGTCAACGGAGCAAGATGCAGGTAGGTAAAAAGCATCAGGCCTTCGCGCATCATGGCGACCTCGGGCATGAGCGGCTCCTTGACCTTGATGACCATGTCACTCTCGGCGTAGATCGTCTCAGGATCGTCGACCAGGGTCGCACCGGCAACCAGATACTCGTCGTCCGCAATGGAGCTTCCCTCACCGGCGCCGCGCTGCACGCGGACGTCATGTCCGTCATCACATAGGGCACGGACGCCTGCCGGCACGAGTCCGACGCGATACTCGTGGTCCTTGATCTCTGTGGGCACTCCGATCTTCACGATTTCACTCCTTTGTTGTGAAGCCACGCCTTTGTTGTGAAGCCACGCCGGTCGAGCTGTTCATGACACCGTCGAACGCTCATGTTTCCCGAGGGGCTGAACCGCGAGAAGCGCGCCACCGATCCCATGACCCGACCACTCCAGTCGCTCGGAGGCCCTACGCCAGGCCTGGGAACTCTGAAACCACGGACTGCTCGAGAGACCGCTGGACATCCTGCGCCGTGGGCCGCAGGCCACGCTGCCTCCCACGATCATGTTCTGCCGGCGCGCTCCTACGACGAGCCGATACTCGACGCCACGCTCGCTCCTGACTTCGCGGCGGGCTCTTTGTTCGAACCTGCCTTCGCATTCTTGTGCTGAGGCGGATTCATCTCGATCTTGCCCTTGCAGAAGCCGCCCTCGGCGATGACGACTCGCGGAGCCACCACATCACCTTCGATCGATCCCGAGGGCATCAGCTCGACCTTGTCGAGAGCAGTGACGTTGCCGATCAATCGACCAGAGATGCGAACCGAGCGTGCATGCACGTCACCGTGAACCCGCCCCTGTTCGCCAATGATCAACTGATTCTCCAGGTCGATCTCGCCATCGACGACGCCCTCCACGAGGACCTCACTGGCTCCCTTGATCTTTCCTTCGACGGTCGATCCGCCAGCGACCAACGTTGTCTTCGTCTGAGAGGAACTGCTCGGAGCCGGCGCAGGGGTCGAGCGCTGCACGGGTTTCGGGCGAGCCTCTGGCTCATTGGTCTGACCACCTTCACGGCGAAAGATCGACATAGCTACCTCTGGTCCTGAATCTGGACGCCGCTCATCAACAGAATGGAAGCGGCGCTCATCGAAGGGGTTATCGCATCATGCACGGCCGCCTGCCCCGACGGCCGAACACCGTGGAGCCTATCCGATCGCTCCGCCAAACGACCGCTGTTCGTCGGGCAAACCACCGGGGAGGGGGCGTCCGCTCTGAGAACTCTCAAAACGCAGAACTCTCCGAACGCGCCTCGACTCACGATCCGCGCACATGGACGGGTTCACGTGGAGCGGGCAACGGGACTCGAACCCGCGACATCAAGCTTGGGAAGCTTGCACTCTACCAGCTGAGTTATGCCCGCAGATGGAGCAAGCTACCCCACGCTTCGGGCAGCGGTCAAGGGACTGCCCACCGTACCGACGACTACCCGAGCACGCTCGGTGGCGCAAGAACTCGAGGTCATTCCTCGACCGTCGTCGATGTCACAGAAAAAGCGCAATGAGACGACTCTCAAGTCTCTAGGAACCCATGGCTTGAGGTATAGTCGACCTCTATGGCTGGCGACGACCGAAAGGGCCCTCAACACGAGCATCCACAGGGGAAAGAGGCCAAAGGACTGGGGGCCGGAGCCTCTGATCGGCCGGGAACGGACGCTGCGACGACGCTGTACTTCTTTCCTGAGGACGACGTCACCGAAAGCCAGCTCCGGGCGATTCTCGAAGGTGGCTCACACGAGGAGCGTTGCTGGGCGATCTCACATCTCCTGAGATTCGCTCAGTGGGACGACATCTGGCTCTATGTCACTCGCGACGAGGTCCGGGAGTTCTTCTTCGATGTCGAGCTTCCCGAGAACCTACGCTCAGCCTGGGGCCGAATCCTGAAGGTGGAAACGCCGGTAGGCTGAGCCCGCGAGCCAGTACAGATCAGCAGGCTCTAACTCCGCGCCCATCCTGCCGAGCCCTCTTGGCCGCGACTCCTGACCGGACGAGCGGGATCTCTCCGAAGCGGTGTGCCGACCGATGCGCGGTCGACTTGCCGAGCCGAGGCATCGGTGGCGGGCACGTCGGGGCGAGCCCCCACCGGCCTCGGGCGTCAGCCGACGTGACTTTCGCTACGGTCCGCTCAGT
>JANQPS010001368.1 GCA_028285365.1 Thermoanaerobaculia bacterium
CCGCACCGAGATGGCTACGGCATTGACTCGACGCCAGCTCGACCCGACTCCTCGATGAATGCCGCTAATCGCTGAGCCACCTGCCCGTGTCCCGCACTACTCCAGTGCGGATCGCCATTGGAGAAGTTCGGATTCTCTCGAGTGACCTCACCCAGATACTGATCGAGCTCGATACTCGGTGGGAAGTCCGGTAGCTCGCCCACCTCTTGGACGACGGCCTCGTAGTCGTCGAGGTAGGCGCTCCCGTTGAAAGCGACGTACAACTCCACGCCGATGGCATCGAGCTCGGCCTGGATCTTGCGCACGAACACGACGTATATGGCGACCGCTCGCTCGAGCTCGGCACCGGTCAGTGTCCATCGGACAGGGCGGGTCCAGGCATTGATCCTCGGCACCAGGAAGCTGACGAGATATGAGGAGTCTCTGACCGAGTTGATCACACCGCGCCCAGGGCCGCGAAGAACGATGTCTCCGTTCTCGAGCGAGAAACTCGGCTTGAGGCGGCGGCTCCAGACATCGGACGTCGAGAGAGCCTCTAAGAAATCATTGCCGCAGGTCTGGAGGACGACGACATCACCTGCCTGTAGCTGGTTTTTGTACTTCTGCAACAGTAGGTACTGCTGCGAGAACGAGTATCCCGCGACTCCGACGGCGCTCACCGACCAGTCTGGCGTTGCGTGTTCCATACGAACATCGAATCGATGCTCCAAGGGAACGATGTATCCCTCAGAGAAGGAGTCACCGATGACGAGAACACGCTTCTGACGGCCGGGATGGCGAAACACATCCGAACGATCGAGGGCGTCACCTTCGAACTCTAGATAACGATAACCATGCTCGTCCGTTCGAAAGTCGACAAACTCTCCGAAGGCGTCGAGCCGCACCACGTCGTTGTTCGGGATCAGCCGCCAGCCGAAGACTCCATCGCTCTCGTATACGGGCGACTTTCTGGTGGCCGAAGCGTAGATCCTGGCTACGACCTCGAGTAGAAGCAGGGTACCTAGTCCTGAAACCAGGAGAAGCAAGAGTCGTCGCGAGACCTCTGATTTCCGGCGCATCTCGGGAGTCCGGCTGCGTCTCGGTGACGATTGCCAAACGAATCAACAGGGATACGAGCCGCGCTCTCTCGATCTTCTCAAACCAGAGAGCATCATTCACACCCGGTCACCAAGACGGTGTTGTTTGTCTTCAGATGACTATCTATCTAGAGACACCACTCGTTGGCTAGTCAACCCTAGCACTACGAAGTCGCACTCGCGCCACTGCCACAACCTTCGCAAAGCGAAAGTTCTCAGAAAGCAGAGAGCCGTTCTACTCTGGTCGCAACGTACTCACCGGATCGACCCTCCCGGCGCGCCACGCAGGCAGCCAGCTCGCTAGCACCGCCGAGAAGAGCAGAACGAGAGCGACAAGGAGGAGCGTCGCGGCGTCACTGGTCGAGGTCTCGTAGAGGACCGAGCGCATGAACCTCGACAGCCCGAGCGCCGCGAGGAGACCAAAAGAAAGCCCCACGCCCGCAAGCACCAGTCCCTGGAGCATCACGAGACGCACGACCGACGAGCCGTCGGCCCCGAGCGCCAGCCTGACGCCGATCTCCCGGCGTCTGCGATCCGTCGCATAGGCAAGAACTCCATAGAGGCCAATGGCGGCGAGAAGCAGGGACGTCACCGCAAAGATCGTCACCAATCCTGCGCTGAAGCGGTGAGCCACGACACCGTCGTCGAGAACCCGCTGAAGACTCTGGATATCCGAAACGGCGAGTGACGGATCAGCAGCCGTGATCCGCGCCAGGGCCGGCTTGATCAGACTGGTCGGGTCCTCCCCATCAGAAAGCAGTGCAATCCGAAACACTCTCCCCCACGGGGAATCGGTGCTAGTCGCCATCTCCAGCTCCCGGTGGTCGAACTGTGCCAGAGGCACGTAGAGGTGGGGAGACGGTTCTGATCCCAGGGGTCCATCGTTGACGCTACCGACGACTCCGACGACCTCGGCGAACTCCGGTTCTCCGAGCTCCGAGAATCGCCACGCCATGCGCTCGCCCACCACGTCCTCTCGGCCCCAGTGTTGCCTCGCGAGCTGCTCGGAAACGATCAACACCATTGGAGCATCCTCGCGGTCCGCCTTGGCAAACGCACGCCCTGAGCGCAACCGGATCCCCAGCGCGTCGACGAAACCGGGACTCGCCCAAGTCATGACGACAGAGTGGCGAGCGTTGGGGTCGAGTGGGTTTTCGGCGAGCACCGCCCGGCGCCCCCGGGCCTCGAGTGGTAGCGAGCTCGCGATGGTGACAGCCTCCACCCCCGGCAGGCTAGCCAGATCTTCGTCGAGCTGATCGACGAATCCGAGAACTCTCGCTGGATCCGGATACGCCTGGTTCGGCAGTGACAGCGTCATGCTCAGGACCTTCTCGCCTGCAAAACCCGGGTCTAGAGCCAGAAGTCGCCCGAAGCTACGCAAGAGAAGGCCGGCACCAACCAGCAGCACCACCGCCAGAGCCATGGTGACCACTGCCACTCCCTTGAGGAGCCGCTGCTGCGCGCGCCCGCCGGTTCGACGCGGCGAGGCACCCGCGACGCCTTCCGCCTTGGCCACGCCACCATAGAGAGGGACCCAACCAAAGAGAAAGGCCACCACGAAACTGAGACCTGCGACAAAAACCACCACGAACGGGTCGATGGCGATGCGCTCGGCAAGCGGCAGGTTCTCGCTCAGAGCCAGTTGGCTGAGCCGCAAGACTCCGGCAGCAAAGCCGAGCCCCAGAAGGCCGCCGGCCAGGGCGAGGATGATGCTCTCCTGCAGATAGATCTGGGCCAGACGTCTCCGGGTTGCGCCGAGCGCGGCCCGGACCGCCATCTCTCCGCTAC
>JANQPS010001372.1 GCA_028285365.1 Thermoanaerobaculia bacterium
CTCCAGCTGGAGGCGCGCGTCCTCGACGGGCAGAACCGCTTTGGCGTCACGCGCACCCAGATCGCGCTGGTCGCGGCGTCGTTCCTCGCCATTCTCGGCGCCGGCTACCTGGCCTTGCGGCTAGGTGGCGCGACGCCCAGAAGCGAAGCTTTGGCTGCCGAAGTGATGGCTGCCGAAGTGATGGGCGCTGCGACCGATGCCGCCTTCACCCAGGTAGCCCAGACTCCAGCCGTCGATCCGTCGGCGACCGCGGCGGACACCCCGGCAGGGGTGGAGGCTCGCTCTAGCGAAGCGGTCCTCGGCGAGGCAGTCCAAAACGCTCCCGCGCCTCGACAACTCGATAGCGAGCAACTGATGCCGACATCGCCAGCTGAGGACTCACGGAAAGCCGAGCTGATGCGCGGCCTGAGGCGCGACACGTCTCGTGCGCCCGAGCCGTCAGCGCCCTCCGTCGTGGCTCCGCCGCCACCACCTGATGAACTCGCCGAGCTATCGGATCTCGAGACCCCTGCCGTCGAGGGACTCGCAGGGCAACACGAGAAGCTCGAGACTTCGGCCCTGGGTACTGTCCAGACCACATCCGAAGAACAAGACGCTCGGCAGCGGCTGGAAGCCGCTGAGGAACAGCTTGCCCGCCAGCAGCAGCTCATCGATCGAGGGCTCATCACGCCGCGACTCCTGAGAGAAACCCGCGACGAAATGCGCGAGGCGCAGGCGGAGCTTGTTGCGCAGGGCCGTGAAGTCGATCTGTCAGAGGCCGAGGCCAGTGCGACGATGCCTCGCCTTAGGCAGGGGCCTTCCCCAGCCAGGCGAGCTGCGAACGAACCTCGCGTCTACAGTCGTGATGGGACCCCCGTCCATCGGAACGAGCTCGAGCTAGACCGGCGCGATATCGACGACGACGACATTCGCCCCGAGCGCCCCCGCCGGATCCGCAATTGGGTAGACCCGAGTCTCGACCCCGTCTCGACCTTTGGTCTCGACGTCGACACTGGCTCCTACACCCAGGTGAGGGGTTATCTCGACAACGGTCAGCTGCCGCCGCGAGGTCTCGTCCGGGCCGAAGAGATGCTCAACTTCTTCGACTACGGTGACGCCGCTCCCAGACGTGGCGACTTCCGGGTCACGGCCCAGGCCGGACCGACTCCGTTCACGATCCCCGGACATTCGACCGAAAACCGCGTCTGGCTCCGCTTTGGGATCACGGCTCGCGAGGTCAGCGACGCCGCGCGTCAGCCCGCAATGCTGACCCTCCTCATCGACACCTCGGGATCCATGCGCCAGAACGGCCGACTCGAGATGGTCAAGCGCTCCCTGAGCGACATGATCGAGCAGCTGCGCGACGACGACTCGATCGCCATCGTCGCCTACTCGAGCTCGGCTCGGATCCTGTTGAATCCGACATCGGACCGCGCACGTGCGCGTGACGCGCTCCGTCGTCTGAGCCCTGGTGGGAGCACCAACCTGGAAGACGGGATGCGAGAGGCCTATCGTCTCGCAGAGCGGGTGTTCCGAGAGGGTGCCATCAATCGGGTCATCCTCTGTTCCGACGGCGTCGCCAACGTCGGCGAGACCGAAGCCATGCCGATTCTGCGGCAGGTCGCCGACTGGGCAGCTCGAGGAATCGAACTGACCACCGTCGGAGTTGGCATGGGCGACTACAACGACGAGTTGCTGGAGCAGCTCGCCGATCGCGGCGACGGCCGCTACGCCTACGTCGACAGCGGCAAGGAGGCCCACCGCTTCTTCGTAGAGAACCTCACAGGCACCCTCCAGACGGTCGCGTCGGACGCGCGAGTGCAGGTCACCTTCGACCCTGAGGTCGTGCGCTGGTACCGCCAGGTCGGGTACGAGAACCGGGCGCTGCCGGACACGGCTTTCCGCAACCCGAGTACCGACGCTGGCGAGATCGGC
>JANQPS010001382.1 GCA_028285365.1 Thermoanaerobaculia bacterium
CTGGCCGAAAAGCCGACCCCGAAGAGCGCAAAGACGCCGACGAGCTCAGGGAAGGTATCGACTCTGCCGATCAGCACGAGCGCAACCGCCGACACGAAAACCCCCAGCGTCACCGGGACCCGTGGATCGAATCGCTCGATCAGCCACGCGACGCCGAGTCCGGCGACCCCGGAAACCAGGAAAAACAGAGTCATGGCGCTCGACACCACGGAAACGGCGAGATCGCGCTCACGCGTGAGGGCTTCGAGCAGCACCGACTGGTTGTAAAAGCCCAGGCCCGACGAGAACATCAGCATGACGAACAGGGCCGTAATCAGCTGCAGGTCGCGTCGTTTGTTAGCCGTCTCTGTCATTCGACTCCTGCCTCGGCCCCAAGAAGGAAGTCAGACCCCGGCCTTCAAACCTTCGCCAATGAGAAACAAACCAAACCGCTGCTCCAGCTCCTGAAGCTGAACTCCCAAGGACTCGAGAAGGTGATCAGCGGTTGGTTGACGACCCGACCTGACCTGATCCAGAAAAGTGTGGAAACCCGGTCTCAGAGACTCATCCTCGAGCAAGAAGTGCACAAAAAAGGCACTCCTCAAGTAGAGCGCAGCTGCGTTCGGCGCGCTGAGAAATGCCTCGGGCTCACTGGAGATCAGAGCCGCCAACCCCAGCGATTCCGAGCCTCGAGCCTCGTCGCGAAGGACCTTGAGCCCCGCTAGCCACCCTCGATACCTGATCTCGGGGCCGACGACGTCGATCAACTCCGATCGTTCGCGGGCGGCTGGACCTGAAAACAGAGCCAACTCGTCGGCGAGCCCTTCAGCCAACCAGGCCGGCAGCGCCGGGCCGATTGCTCGCCGATTGAGTAGGTGAACCAGTTCGTGGACGAAGGTCCCTTCGACCTCGGCATCGGATCGGCCCTCGACGAAAAAGGCCACCAGGCCGCGACTCTGAAAGCCATGGCTCTTGATTCCCACGAGAGCGGCGATGGCATCGCGAAACTGTTCGTAGTCCTTCTGGCTGCGAAACAAGACGACGCTCTCGCGCGGAACACCGATCGGCTCGACGCCGTAGCGCTCGAAATACGCGGACTCGACCTGCTGGCTGAGCTCTCGAAGTCGTTCGATCAGTCTCGGCCTGATCACGTCGGTGAGGAGCTCGTACGGTTCGAACGCCTCACGCCGCACCTCGTCTTCTCCCATGAGCTCGAGAGCGACGGCCAACAACTCGGGATCAGCCTGGCGCGGGTGCAGAGGTCCCGGCGGGAGCGGCTCGTTGCCGAGCGGTGGCATCAGGACGCGCTCGGCCGCGAGGTCGATCCAAACGCGCCGCGAGCTGGCCACCACGAGAACCCAGGTTCCGGCCCGCTCGAGCACTTCGTACGATTCGAGCCGGGTCGTTCGACCCAGTAGCTGCGCTTCGGATCGAGGCCGAGCCCGCATGGCCGCCCCGATCCCGATGAACTCACGCTCGGGCAGAAGGCTCGGCTCGTCCGTCGTCACATCTCGACTGCCGGAGCGAGCGCGCCCAGCACCACCGGAAGAAGGCGTCTCGCCCGGCGCTGGAGCAACGAAGCGATCTCGAGTCCACGTGACGACATCGCCGACATACGGCAGCGCCGCCGCACGATCGAAAAACGGCGCTTCCGGCTGACGAGTCATCCACGCGAAGAGACCAAAAAGCGACAAGACCGCCAGCACAGCCGCGTAGGCAACGCTCTCGCGCAATCGCAGTCGCCAGGGTTTTCGGGTCACGTCGCCGCACACCTCGCCGAGATCTCAGACGGCGATCCTACGTCGGAACTCCAGGGATGCCCCTCCGAGTTGGACGACGCGCACCGTGATGGGCGTGAGGGAAGACAGGTCTTCGATCAGGGCTGAGCGCAAGAGGTAAGGTCTCACCACGGGACACAGGGGCATCCGGAGCGTTGCTCCCCACGTAACACCTTCGGCACGACACCATATTCGGCTGCACTCGGCATATTCGGCTGCACTCGGCCGTCCGGCCCGTTCGGCTGCATTCGGCCAGCGTGTGAGTCGAGGAGAGCTCAGGCGATCCAACAGGAGCTTTTGACCATGGACGACAGACCCAAGCGCGGCAACGACCGCATCCCTCCAGGACAATACGTAACCGACAAGTGGCCCGTCCTGACCTACGGTGAGACTCCGCAAATCGCCCCACACGACGTCTCGATTGCCCTCACCGGCCTGGTGTCGTCTCCCTCGTCTCTCTCCTGGTCCGACCTGCAGTCGCTACCGCGTATCGACGTCGAGGCCGACTTTCATTGCGTCACGCGTTTCTCGACTCTCGACAACCGCTGGTCGGGCTTCTCGACGCGTGCGCTGCTCGAGCGCGTCGGAGTAGAACCTGCGGCGAGTCACGTGATGATCCATTGTTACGGGGGTTACACGACGAACATGCCGCTCGAGGACTTCCTCTCGGAGCATGCCCTGTTGGCCGACCGCCACAACGACCAGGCGCTCGACGCTGATCACGGTGGCCCGGTTCGGCTCGTCGTGCCCCATCTGTACGCGTGGAAGAGTGCCAAGTGGGTGTCGGGAATCGAACTCCTGCCCGAAGACCAGCGCGGCTTCTGGGAGGTCAACGGCTACCACACCTATGGCGACCCGTGGACCGAGCAACGCTTCAGCTCACAGGAGACCAAGGCGGCCTACCAGGTGAGACGCGGAGTCGAGCCCCCGAAAGACTGAGGTCTGGCGCCAGAGCGTCTTCAGGACGCCATCAAGTCACTGAACAGGTCCTGAACGCGCTTCGCGTCGTCGGGACCACGCAGGATGATGAGAATCGTGTCGTCGCCGGCAAGAGTGCCGACCACCCCATCGACTCGCTGACCGTCGATTTCCACTGCAACCCGATTGGCGAAGCCGCTCGGGGTGCGCAACACCAGGAGTGCACTCGCCTCCTCGATCGACGCCACCGACCTGAAGGCGCGGCGCAGGCTCGCCAGATCGGGACCGCTGGACTGCAGGTCCGCGTCGGCGGTCGCGTAGCGCACCTCGCCGCTCGGCAACGACCGCTTGACCAACCCGAGATCACGAATGTCACGCGACACCGTGGTCTGGGTAGCGCTGAGTCCCCGCTCGGCAAGACGCTCGACGAGTTCTTGCTGAGAGCGCACCATCTCACTCGTGACGATGTCCACGATGGCCAGATGGCGAGCAGCTCGGCTCACGCGGGCAGGTCCTCGAGCAGCTTCCCGTCGCGATGCAGAGACAGTACCGGCGGTTCTGTCTGGAGCTCGCACCAGGCGGTCAGCTCGTCGAGCTGTCCTCTCGCACGCTCCAGCTGCTCGCGAACGCGCTCCGGAGCCGGCCCGCCGGCTGAGCGATGGGCTCGAAGAGACTTCTCTGGCGCCAGCACTTCGTAGACCGACTCGTCGGCGAGCGGCACGCACTCCTGGAGAGCCTCGAGTGGCAGTTCCCAGAGCTCGGACTCCAACTCCTCTGCCTTCTTGACGGCGAGTCCGGTCTGCTCGTGTGCGCTGCGAAACGGCACCCCGCGCACAACCAACCAATCGGCGAGATCCGTCGCCGTGACGAAGCTGCCGTAGAGAGCCTGCCTCATGGCGTCCGGATCGAAGAGCAGCCCCGAGGCCAGGACCCGACTCGTCGCCAGCGAACCGTTAGCGGTATCGACCACGTCGAACAGCGCCTCTTTGTCCTCCTGCAGATCACTGTTGTAGGTCAGCGGCAGCCCCTTGAGCTGGACCAGATGGGCGACGAGATCACCGAGCCCACGACCCGCCTTCCCGCGCAGGATCTCGGCGGGCTCGGGATTGCGCTTCTGGGGCATGATGCTCGATCCCTTGGCGATGGCGTCCGAGAGTTTCGCGAAGCCGAACTCGCTCGACGTCCAGAGAACGATCTCCTCGGCCCAACGCGACAGGTGCACCAGAAGCAGCGAGCAGGTGAACGAAAGCTCGACGACGTAGTCACGGTCGGCAACCGCGAACATCGAGTTGGCGAACGTCCTGGAGAACCCGAGCAGCTCCGTGCTGCGCTCCGGATCGATCGGATGCGGAGTCCCCGCAAGAGCGCCAGCGCCGAGAGGCGACGTGCCGGCCGCCTCATGGCAGCGAATCAGACGTCGTCCGTCAGCTTCGATGGCCCAGAAGTGGGCGAGCAGGTGGTGAGCCAGTGACACCGGTTGCCCCCGTTGGAGATGGGTGTACCCGGGCAGCACCGTGTCGAGGTGCTCACTGGCGCGCTCGAGGAGGACCGACCCGAGAGCGACGAGCTCTGCTTGCAGGCCACTGACCTGGCGACGGGCGAACAGACGCAGGGCCGTTCCCACCTGATCGTTACGCGAGCGTGCCGTATGCAACCGCTTCGCGGGATCGCCGATCCGCTCGCTGAGCGAGCGCTCGATCCAGGAGTGGATGTCCTCGTCGACACCATCCACCTCGAGTTCGCCACTCTCGACATCGTCGATCAGACCAGCCAGTCCCTCGAGAACCGCTCTTCCATCCGCGGGCCCCAGGATGCCGCGTTCCGCCAACATACGTGCGTGGGCCAGCGAGCCCACGAGATCGTCGAGTGCCAGCCGGCGGTCGAACGGAAACGAGCAGGTGAAGCGCTCGATCTGTGGGTCCACCCGACCGCTGAACCGACCGCCCCAGAGCTTGTCGCCAGGAGAGCTCACTCAAGCCTCCTGAGTGGCGAGGAGCGCCTGGTCGAGAATACCGAGCGCTTCGTCGACCTCTGCCTCGGAAACCACGAGCGGCGGCAGGAGGCGAATCGAGTGGGGTCGCACGGCGTGCACGATCAGACCCCGAGCGAGGCAGTCG
>JANQPS010001385.1 GCA_028285365.1 Thermoanaerobaculia bacterium
CGGAGAACGATCTCGAAGCCAGCCTCCTCCAGCCTCGCAAACGCGGCCTCCGGCGTCACCAAGAAGCTGGCTTCGAGATCGTTCTCCGAAAGGACTGCCGAGACATGGGGATTGCCTTCTTCCAGAAGATGGCCGCTCTCAAGGCTGAGGGCAAGGCACCCAAGGTCGGTTTGCCCGTGTTGATGGGCGACGGAGGTGCGGAACGCCTCGCCAACGTCAGGACCAGTCTGCTCGAGGGTCGCATCTCGCCTTGGCAGATCATCGCTCGGAGACGATAGAGGATCAGGCCACGAGGTCGGCGACGATGTGACCTACGCCAGTGCGAGCTGGTCTCACCGGTGTACCCTGGCTGACGGACACTCGTGTCCGGACGCCAAACCCAGGGAGTGCACCATGAGGGATCAGCTCGCACTTTTCGTCAGAGAAGCCCTGCTGCGCGGTGTCGATCGCCAGGAGGTCAGGCAAGTCCTGCTGAACGCCAAGTGGCCCGAGGACGAGGTGGACGCAGCCCTCGATGCCTACGTCGATGCCCAGTTTCCGGTGCCGATCCCGCGTCCGCAGGCCTACGTGTCGGCGCGAGATGCGTTTGGCTACCTCGTGCTGTTCTCGACCCTCTACGTGAGCGCCGTGGCGTTCGTCCAGCTGATCTATCAGTTCATCAATCTGGGCTTTCCTGACGCGGCTGATGCTTACTGGCGAGTGGAGAGTAGCCTGAGATCGATTCGCTGGAGCACGGCATCCCTCCTGTTGTCGTTCCCGGTCTTCTTGTGGCTGTCGCGCTCCAACTACCGGGCAGCGCGTGACGACCCCGAGAAGCGCACGTCGAAGATCCGCAAGTGGCTCACGTACCTGACGCTGTTCATTGCTGCGACGGTCCTGATGAGTGACGGAGTGACGTTGCTCTACTTCTTCCTGGGAGGCGATGTCACAGTTCGCTTTCTGCTCAAGGTGCTGACGGTTGCTGCCGTTGGTGGTGCAGCGTTCGGCTACTACTTGTGGGATCTCCGTCAGGACGACGCCAAGCCGGACGAGAGAGAGCGCCCAGCATGGCTACCGGGTTTCGTGGGTACTTTGGTAGCGAGCTATCTCGTCTCCATCGTCGCCGGCTTCTTCCTGGTCGGGTCGCCGGTGCAGGCGCGGCTCGAGCGCATCGACGATCGGCGGGTGGCTGACCTGGAGCTCGTCAGTGACGGTATCGATTCCTACTGGCGCCGCCATCAGCTACTTCCGGAGAGCCTCGATGAGCTCGCCAACGAGCGAGAGTTCGACTACGGCGAGCGCATCCGAGACCCCGAGACTGGACTGCTCTACGAGTACTCAGCGGGTGCTGGTCGTGCCTACGAGCTGTGCGCGACGTTTGCTCTCGAGTCGGCCAAACAGCGAGCCGGTGTCTCGGACTTCTGGGGTCACGACTCGGGTCGGGTGTGCTTCCAGCTGGAGGCCAACGACGACTGACTCGGGAGAGTTCTCCCGACCACCTTGCGTAGACTCTGCTCATGAAGCACTCGATCAAACACCCGCTGCCGCCCGATCGCGCCAAGAAAATGCTCGACCGGCTCTTCGACGTCTACTGCAAACACTACGAGGAGTACGACCTCGAGACGTCATGGTCGGACGACCAGACCGCGCAGATCGGAATGAAGGTCAAGGGTCGTGAGATCAGCGGTCAGGTGAAGGTCTGCGACGACAGCTACGAGGTCGACATTCAGCTGCCGAGGATGGTGCGCCTGTTCAAGGGGCGCATCCGCAAGGAGCTGGACGCGACCGTGGCTGAGTGGGTGGCGGCGGAAAAGAGGAGTGGCTGACGCCTGGTCCGATTTCTCCGGAGCGGATTCGATCAGGCATCACCTCATTGTGTCGCTTCTTGCGCCCGCAAGGGTTGTCCGTCATTGGTCGGCGATTCCCGCAGGAGGCTGTGTCCGCTAGCCCGTTCCCAACTTCAGCAACGTGAGCGCCATCACCTTCGCCGAGTCGACGATGTCGCTCACAGCACAGTGCTCGTCGGGCTGGTGCGCCTCCTCGAGGGTCCCCGGGCCGTAGGCCACGCAGTGCTCGACGCCGCCGATGCGCGCGAAGTGTTTCTGGTCGTAGGTACCGGGTGACGCCACGATCTCGGCTGGGCGGCTCGTCACGTGTTCGATCGACTCCTCTAGGGCCGCTACGAGGGGGGAGCCGTCCGGAGCCTGGGTGGGGTGGACGATGAGCATGTCCTCGACATCGAACCGTCGACGTTCGTCTTCGCCGGCTACCCTGTCGATCAGCTCGAGGATCTCCGCCCGTGTGGCGTCGAAACCCTCTTCGAGGAGGTACCGCCGGTCGATGATCAGCTCGCAGTGATCGGCCACACACGGTGTCTGGGTGGGCTGGCCGTATTGGCCGCCCGCGATTGCGTTGATGTTGAGTGAGCCTCGCCGCGCGTCTTCCGGAACGACCGGCATGTTCGTGAGACGCTCAGCGATCGCTGGCTGCAGCTCGGTTCGCAGGGCTTCGAGCAGCGGCCCCATGCTGTCGATGGCGTTCGTCCCCAGCCAGGGCATCGAGCCATGGGCGATGTGGCCGGTGGCGGTGATCTTGGCCCAGTAGACGCCCCGATGACCGATACAGACCCGATGTGGGCTGAACGGCTCCGGAATGATTGCGTAGGCGGTGTTGTCGGCCGTGATTCGGCCACACTCGGCCAGGTAGGCGGCGCCAGCCAGACCGCCACTTTCTTCGTCCACGGTGCCGCTGACTTCGATCGGGACGTCGAGAGTGATGCCGGCTCGACGAATCGCCTCGGCCGCGTAGAGCGCGGCCGCCAGACCCGCCTTCATGTCGGCGCTGCCGCGGCCGTACAAGATGCCGTCTTCAATCTCTCCTCCAAACGGATCGCGAGTCCAACCGTCACCCGCGGGGACCACGTCGAAGTGACCGTTGACGTGTAGAGCCGGGTGCTCACTGCGCCCGGGGAGTCGACCGATCACGTTCGTACGCGGGAACGGCTCGCTGTGCTCTGGCCGAGCTTCGGCGGTGAGGTACTCGATGGAGAACCCACAGGTTTCGAGCTCGCGGCCGATCAGCTCGGCACACTCCAGGTAGTTCTCACCCGGAGGATTGACCGTAGGGAGACGAATGAGCCGCTGGCAGAAGTCGACGAGCTCACCCTCGAGCTCGTCGACCTGCCGGAGTACGGCGTCTCGAGTGTCGGTAGCGGTCATTGCCCCACCCGGCCATAGGTGGCCGCCTCGCCGGGCGCCGGGATGCTCTCTTCGATGAACTCGCGGATGTGCTGGTTCGATGACCCGAGGTCTTCGGAGCGCAGGTACATCATGTGGCCGCTGAAGTAGCCCTCGAAGCGCAAACGATCGCGAAATCGGCCGCTGGGGTCGAGGTTCCAGAGCACGTACTTGGCGGTGAAGTAGTCGGTGGCTCCGTCGTAGTAGCCGGACTGCACCATGACCTCGAGATAGGGGTTCTGGGCCATGGCGAGGCGCAGGTCGTCGGCGACGTTGGTGTCGCGACCTTCCCAGCGACCGACCGGTCCGAACAGGTAGTACTGCAGGTCGGTGTCGAAGCCGAGCTCGTCGCGCAGGTAGTAGTTGATTGCTGGCGCAAACGAGTGGTTCCACGAGGTCAGCTCGGCGGGGTAGTCATAACGCTCACCGGCGTTCTTGGCGTCGACGCCTAGGTAGCGCGAGTCGAGGCGGCCGATGGTGTAGCCCTCGTCGCGGAGTAGCTCTTTCCAGAAGGCCGAGGTAGGGATCGCGAGGTTGTGATCGAGCACGAACGACTGATCGACCCCGGCGTAGCGAGCGACCCTGCCAGCGATGTCGTTGCGAGTGGCTTCGTCAGCAAAACCGCCGCGCGACAGCGTGGGCAGGTACTCGTCGATGGTGAAGCGCTCGACCTCATCGAGCACCTCCAGCAGGTCGCTGTTCTGAAGCGACGCCTCGAGTTGACCGTGGTAGTGAGCGGCGGCCGTGTAGTAGGGCAGCTTGAGCACGGACGAGCGCGGCTCGGGACCTTCGGCCTCCAATCCGAGGCCGGTGGGCGAGACCAGAACCACGCCGTTGAGGTACATCCAGTGGCGATTCTGC
>JANQPS010000030.1 GCA_028285365.1 Thermoanaerobaculia bacterium
CGCTGCCCGTGGTCGTCACCGCGCCGATGAGCGCAGTCACGGCGGCGGCGGCGATCATCTGGACGCCGGCCTGTTCGCGGCCGATGGCTTCGAGCAAACTCCCCGAAGCGACGAGAACCGATGCTGCGCCGCCAAATCCGTTGAAGAGGGCCACGAGCTGAGGCATGGCCGTCATCTCGACACGGAGTGCCAGGACCAGCCCCACCAGGCCGCCCACCACCAGGCCGGCAATGATGATGCGGTAGTCGACGATCTGCTGGTCCAGCAGAGTGACGACCACGGCCACCAGCATGCCGAAGGAGCCGAGCAGATTGCCGCGCACCGCCGTACGCGGATGGCCAAGGCCTTTGAGGCCCAGCACGAAGAGCGCTGCAGCAATCAGATAGCCGATCTGTGCGAGGTCAGACACGCGGTTTCCTCATGGCGATGGTGGTCAAGGCGAGAGCTACTTTCGGCTGAACATGCCGAGCATGCGATGGGTCACGAGAAATCCGCCAACGACGTTGATCGTCGCGAGCGCCACCGCGGCAAAGCCGAGCGCGGTGGTCAGAGTCGAGTAGTTGGTGCCGGCGGCCAGCACGGCTCCCACCAGAGTGATCCCGGAGATCGCGTTCGAACCCGACATCAGCGGTGTGTGCAGCGTCGGCGGGACCTTGGTGATGAGCTCGAAGCCGAGGAAGACGGCCATGACGAAGAGAGTCAGAGCAAACAGAAAACCCATAGGTCGATCCTCAGTCTTCGGCGCCTTCGGAGCCGTTGGTGTCGTCGGTCTCTTCTTCGGGTTGAGCGGGAGGCTCGAGCGGCTCGAGGTTCAGCTTCTCGCGCATGCGCGGATGAAGGACTTCTCCCGATCTGGCCACGAGAGTGTCGCGGGTGATCTCGTCGTCGAGGTCGAGCGTGATCTCGCCGTCTTCCGTGAGGTGTTTGATCAACGACGTGATGTTGTTGGAGAACATCGAGCTGCCGTCGCGAGCGACCTGGGACGGCAGGTCCGTCGGGCCGAGGATGATCACACCCCCGTGGTCGACTCGCTGATCTGCCACGGTCAGCTCGCAGTTGCCGCCGCGCTCTGCTGCCAGATCCACGATCACCGACCCTGGGCTCATGCCTTCGACCATGCTCGTGGTGACGAGGATGGGTGACTTGGCCCCGGGAATGGCGGCGGTCGTGATGACGACGTCCGAGTCGGCGACGACCTGGGCGAGCAGCTCTTGCTGCCTTCGATTGAAATCGTCCCCTTGGGCCTTGGCGTAGCCGCCCGCGTCTTCACTCTCGGCGCTGTCGAGCTGTAGCTCGACGGCCTTGGCGCCGAGGCTTCGGATCTGCTCGCTGGCAGCTGGCCGGATGTCGTAACCCTGCACGACCGCACCAAGCCGTCTGGCCGTTGCGATGGCCTGCAGTCCGGCCACGCCAGCGCCCATCACCAGGACCTTGGCGGCGGTGACCGTACCGGCCGCCGTCATCATCATGGGGAACATCTGTGGAAGCTCGACGGCTGCGATCAGGACGGCTTTGTAGCCGGCGTTGGTGGCCATCGACGAGAGCACGTCCATGCTCTGAGCCCTCGAGATCCGCGGAATGGTCTCGAGTGCCATGACCGTGGCGCCGGTTTGGGCGAGCTCCTGGGTGAGCTCGGGGGCCCAGAGCGGGTCTTGCAGTCCGATGCAGATCTGGCCGTCTTTGAAGAGACCGAGATCGGCCTTGGCATGGGTTGCGTCGGCGCCGTAGCCCCGGACCTGGACGACGAGCTCGGCGTCAGCGATGAGCTGAGCGCGGTCGGCGACGATCTGAGCCCCTGCCTCGGCGTATGAATCGTCGGAAAAGCCAGCGTCAGTTCCGGCTCCCTGCTCGACGGCCACTTCGTGGCCGATCTTGATGAGCTGGGTCACCGACTGTGGCGTGAGCGCTACGCGGCGCTCTTGCGGGCAGGACTCTGTAGGTACTGCGATCCTCACCGGTGCTCCAAAGGGGGGTCGTTGGGAAACGCCGACTGATCACCGGGAAAAAAAGCAGGGTGATCGGGATGTGGCTGGGCGATCGAGTTCGGGGGATTCTCTCGACTCGACCAGCAGCCGTCAAGGGAATCAGGCAGCCCGGCGGACAGGCGCCGCTCGGCAGGTCGGCGAGCGGGCGATGTCAGTAGCCGATGGCGGCCCCGTCCTTACGCGGATCGGACCCCCCGAAGAACACGAGCGGATCGTCTCGCCGCCAGATCGCCTGGTAGCCCCCGTGGGCTGCAGTGCGCCTGCTGACGACGTGTCCCATCTCGGCGAGGCGCAGCTTGACGTGGTCCGGGATCGAGTGCTCGAAGAGCAGGCGGCCCGCATCTTTGGCCTTGGCGCCCCAAGGGCTCGAGCTGCCGGAGTGTGCGATTCGGGGTTGGTCGCCAGCCTGCTGTGGCGACATGCCGAAGTCGATCATGTTCATGATCACCTGGGCGTGTCCCTGAGGCTGAAAGTCTCCACCCATGACCCCGAATGCCAGAGCGGGCGCGTCGTCGCGCGTCATGAACGCGGGGATGATCGTGTGAAACGGACGCTTGCCCGGCTCGAGGCGGTTGCGGTGTCTCGTATCCAGTGAGAACGCCTGACCGCGGTTCTGCATGGCAAAGCCGACGTCGTCCGGACAGATGGTCGAGCCAAACGCCGAGTAGATGCTCTGGATGAACGAGATCATGTTGCCTTCGCCGTCGGCTGCGGTGAGGAAGATCGTGTCGGAGTCGAGTTGCGGATCGCCGTGGGCAAGCTCGGTTCGCGCGCGTTTCGGGTCGATCAGAGCCGCCCGCTCTCGCGCGTAGTCCTTGGAGATCAGCCAGTCGGTGGGCACATCGGCGTGTGCAGGATCTGCGTAGTACTCCGCTCGATCTTCGAACGCCAGCTTCTTGGCCTCCACCAGCAGGTGGAGGTGCTCGGCGGAGTTGGGCTCGAGTGACGCGATGTCGAACGACTCGAGCATGTTGAGCATTTGCAGAGCCGCGATGCCCTGACCGTTGGGTGGCAGCTCCCAGATGTCCCAGCCGCGATAGCTGCTGGCCACGGGATCGACCCAGTTGGCGGAGTGGTCGGCCAGGTCTCGCAGACTGAGAAACCCCTCGAGCGCCGTGGACTTGGCGACGATGCGCTCCGCGATCTCACCTTCGTAGAAGGCTGCGGCGCCATCTTTGGCGATCTGCTCGTACGACCACGCGAGGGCTGGATTGCGGAACACGTCTCCGAATCGTGGAATGACGCCATCGGGGTGGTACACCGAGGCCATGTGCGGTGAGTCTTCGTCTTTCCAGTCGAAGTGAGTGGCAATGATGGGGGAGAGTGGAAAACCGTCACGCGCATAGGTGATGGCTGGATCCAGGACCTCGGCGAACGACTTGCGACCGAAGCGGGTGCGCAACAGATCCCAGCCGCTGACGCACCCGGGGACACTCCACGACAAGGCACTGCGACGGGGGATGCTCTCCAGGTTGCGCTCCTGCGCCTTCTCGAGCGTCCACGCAGCTGGCGAGCGTCCGCTTGCGTTCAGGCCGTAGAGCTTCTGGTCCTTTTCCACCCAGAGAATGGCGAACAGATCGCCGCCGATCCCGCACATGGCCGGCTCGGTGACGCCGAGGACGGCGTTGGCCGCGATGGCAGCGTCGACGCAGTTGCCTCCGGCGCGGAGGATGTCGATTCCGGCTAGGCTGGCTAGAGGTTGGCTCGTGCACACGAGGCCGTGCTGGGCGACCACCGTCGAGCGATGCCCGTTGCGTGCGCGTAGGCGATCGGGATCGATGAAAGGGCCTCTCGATGGTGCGGAACTGGCCATGCTTGCTCCGGTGCTCGCCACTCCAGCGGCCATGGTGGCGGAAGCACCTGCTCCGAGGAACTGACGTCGGTTCACGGGGGCACTCCTCAGTTGTCCGATCCAGATGGCTCACTTCAGGCTGCTGCCTGCAAGTGTACTCGGACGCCGAAGGCGAGGTCTTGAAGAAGAGAACAGCCGCCGTCCGCGGTGGACGGCGGCTGCAGCGATCAGCTCAGTGCCAGTACACGTGGGTTCCGGTCTAGTCCCACGGTGGGCGCTCTTCGCCGTCCCACGAGGTCGTGTGGCGTGCTCCCAGACCAATCTCGATCTCTTCGCCGCGACCGACGCCGTCCGGGGTCTCGATCTCCAGGAAGTAGCGACGCTCGGTCGTGACCTCTCCCGATCCCCCGATCGACTCCGGTGCCTGGTAGCGACTACTCGGCTCCAGAGACAACCTCAGGATCCCTTCGGCCGCCAGGCCGCCTTTGGCCGCTACGAAGCCGCGCTCGTCTACGATCCGCACCTCGGTCTCGAACGGCAGCTGGAACTCGATCTCCAAAAGCGAGCCCTGATCCAGCCAAGGCGGGCAGTCGCCTCCGAAGCAGGGCTCGATCGGAATGCGAACGGCTTCGAGGCGCGGATCCATGAACATTCGCCCCCTGACGAGCTCTTCGGTCGTGTAACCCCAGAGCCTCTTCTGCTCGCCTGGGTCACAGACGAGGCCGTAGCCGTTGTTGTCGAAGTCCAGCTGGTCGGGATTGGGTGCCCTCACGCAGTTGTCGACGTCGTTGGGAACGCCGTCTCCGTCCATGTCGTCGTCGCACACGTCGCCGAGGCCGTCTTTGTCGATGTCGAGCTGGTTGTCGTTCGCGACCAGGGGGCAGTTGTCGCAATCATCTCCCCAGCGGTCGGTGTCACTGTTGACCTGGCGGGCCAGCGGGTCGTGCGGGCAGAAGTCGGCCGTGTTCGAGATCCCGTCGTTGTCGAGATCGTCGTCGCAGACGTTGCCGATTCCGTCCATATCGTCGTCACTCTGGTCCCAGTTGGAGATCCACTTGCAGTTGTCGTGGATGTCGAGCACGCCGTCGCCGTCGTGGTCGTCGCACAGGTCGCCAATGCCGTCTCCGTCCACGTCGCTCTGGTTGGAGTTGGCGACGTTGCGGCAGTTGTCGAAGAAGTTGTCGATGCCGTCACCGTCGAGATCGTCGTCACAGACGTCGCCGTCACCGTCACCGTCCATATCCGCTTGTGATGGGTTGGCACTCAGAGGACAGTTGTCGACGCCGTCCAACAGGCCGTCGCTGTCGCGATCAGAAGCGGCGAAGACGTTGTCCTCGATACCGTCACAGTTGGTGTCGAGGGAGCCGAGGCCCGTCGCGCCAAAAGCGTTGATCACTGTGCAGATATCGGCGATGGTGAAGTCCGCACGTAGACGTGCCGCTTCGATGGTGCTCGTGCGCATCGCCATGAAGTCCGAGCAGTCTTCTAGCCACTGGGTCATCACCTCGAAGAGCAGTTGCTCGGCTTTGGCCCTGCCGAGTCCAGTGACCCTGACGTTGTTGAGAGTGCCACCCTCGATCAGAAGAACTCCGGCGTTGTTGATCAGGGCGTCGTTGGTGTGCACCCACCCACAGTCGTTCCAGTCGGCGTCGGTCTGATCACACTCGGGATCGGGCTCGTAGGGGCGCAGTCGCGAGACGTGACCAATTCCGAGGTTGACGCCGGGAAACCGACGTCTGGCTGTCGGTCCGCTCAGAGGCGCGCCCGCGATCAGGGCGCCGAACAGATCGGAGAAGCTCTCGTTCAGAGCGCCCGATTGATTCTCGTACTCGAGGTCCGACGAGTGCTCGACCACTCCGTGGTTGATTTCGTGCCCGACAGTGTCGAGAGTGACCTGGCCGCTGCCGAAGAAGAACACCTCGCTGGATGGGTTGTAGAAGGCTGCCGCGCTGGCGGAACTGCCGGGCATGACCAGATCGAGGGTGATCTCGATCTGATCATCGTCGCCGTCGTAGGAGGGCCAGCCAAACCGCCCCCAGTAGTAGTTGTAGACGGTATGGGCAAAGTTGAACGCCAAGGGTCCTTCACCGTCCGCGTCGGTGCTGGGGTCGTAGCTCGATAGCGGACCGATCTCGTCGAACCAGTCGACTTGATCGCTGGTCGTGCCGAGCGCACTCTCGATGTCGAAGTCTTTGTCGGGTGGGGCGAGCTGTTTGGTGTCGCTGATTTTGGCCAGACTCCCGTCGTGGGCGTCGACCAGGTACACCCAATCGGCGATCGCCCGTTCGCTGCTCGAGCGCACGACGATCCGATAGACCAGGCGCGCCGTCTCGCCGAGCTCGTCACTGGGTGCGAGGAGTGCGGGTTCCCAGATGCGGGTCGCGGCCTTGCCGATGACGCGCACGCTCGAGCGGTCTTTGACCTCACGGTGCTCGAGAGCCCTCCGCTCGGCCTCGCGCGGACTGATCGATGGTTGGCTGGCCAGGGCGAGTGAGGTCGTTGCGGAGTCGGGTAGCCACTGGCCGGACGTCGCGACGATCTCGGATCGGGTGAGCTGGACCACCAGGGTTGCTGCCTCGACGGTGACACCATGTCGCCTCTGCCCGAATGCGACGCTCGTGGTCGTCGGGCCGTGGATGATGCGTTCGAGAAACAGGGTGTCTATCGGATCGTCGAGCCGATAGAGGTCTCGGTACTTCGCTAGGAAGGCCAGACTCTGGGCCACCGGGTCGTCGCCGAGTGAAGGGTCCTGACGAACGGAGAACCCCAGGGATCTCGGCACGCCGCGATCGAGGCGGACCGACGTCAGGTGTTCTGAACGCTCCCGGAGCTGATCGAGTGCCTTGGTCTGAGCGATCTCTCGCTCCTGGGCCGTGGAAGTTTCGGCAGCGTGGAGTGATCCAGCGGCCAAAAGCATGAGCCCGGCCGATAGCCCGACTGATAGCCCGACTGACAGTGCCTGCCTGGCGAACGTCAGGGCGCCGAGCTGTCCTCTTCTGGCGTCGAATGTTCGGAGTCTCCTGGCGGTCGGGGGTGTTGTCCCCGACGCAGTCGTGTTGGTCGTCATGATCGTGTCCCTTGTGTTGTCAAGTGATGCTCAGGGTCTCGCCCCCCGCGAGACTTCCTGGTGCAGGGACTGGTGACGATCAGAAATGCGCGACCGTCTCACGATGACGGACAACTCGAGCCTGGTGGGTTCGAAGACGGCCGATTTGGAGCCATACCTCCATCCGCTGGAGGTGACGCTCGTGAGAGACGGGCCCTGCGGCCGGCAGATCAGGCGCCGGTCGAGCGGTCGAAGCGGCGCCAGGTCCCGTCGATCAGGCGCTCGTGCGGGAGGAAGCGCGCCTTGTAGCGCATGTGCCGGTTGTCCGCGACGTAGAGGCCGAGGTAGAGGAAGTCGAGTCCCCAGGCTCTGGCCAGTTCGATCTGTTTGAGAATCGAGTAGGTACCGATCGACAGGCGCTGGTGGTCGGGCTCGAAGTAGCAGTAGACCGCTGAGAGGGAACTGGCGCTGACGTCGGTGATCGCCACCCCGACCAGCTCACCGTCGTACAGGTACCGCAGCTCGATCGTCTGGCAACAGGAGTCCGCGAGGAAGCTACGGTAGATCTCTTCGGTCACCGGTTCGTGGTGATCGGTCGCGAGTGCTCGCCCCATCTTGTGGCGTTCGTAGAGCTCGAGACGTTGGGCGTCGACGATTGGACGCCCCAGTACCAGCTCCAGCTCCCGGTCGCCGACACGCAGAACCCGCTTCTGATTGCGCGACAGCTCGTAGTCGTCGAGGCGGATTCTGAGTGCTTCGCAGGCCGAACAGCCAGGGCACGTCGGGCGGTAGAGCAGTCGACCGTAGCGCCGATCGCCAGCTGCCAGCCGTCCGTCCGTCTCGTGAGGGCTGAGCGGCCGCAGGGGGAGTCGCAGAGGAAGTCGAGCCGTTCGCTCCTCCAGGTAGGGGCAGGGCTCGGGGCGGTCGAGAACGACGACCTCGGGGGGCTCTGGCAGCTCGCGTGGTTTGGACATCAGATCTGAAGACACTGTTTGCTGAGATCTCGGTTGGCTGAGATCTCGGAGGACCGCGTGGCGAGGGGCGCCAGCCGAGGTCAGTAGTATCGCAGGACCTTGATGACGCCTCGTGCCAATGTTTCCTCGTGATCACGCCTATGACTGTGGTTGGGATGACTGTGGTTGGATGACTGTGGTTGGATGACTGTGGTTGGATGACTGTGGTTGGGATGATCCCCCTGGCTGAGACCTTCCGTCATGGCAGACACCAGGGACGAGAGCGCCAGTCGAGAGAGCACGACTCTGTGAGTAACTGTGGGTAACAGTGAGAAACAGTGAGAGAGAGTGAGTGAGAGAGAGCAGGAGACGAAATGAGCGAGTCGAGTAGCGAGAGGACGTTCGGAGACGTTCATGCGTCCATCGGCGACGACCTGGTGGCGACCGTCGAGATCAGGCGTCCGCCCAACAACTTTTTCGACCGAGACCTGATCGCATCACTGGCGGACTGTATGGAGTGGCTCGACAGCTCTTCGGCTCGCTCGGCCGTCCTCTGCTCCGAAGGCAAGAACTTCTGT
>JANQPS010000047.1 GCA_028285365.1 Thermoanaerobaculia bacterium
TTCGGTGCGCTCACTCAGGGCTTCGATCTTCTCCTCCAGAGTCGCCCGATCGCGATAGTCCGGATCAATTTCGAGCACTGAGCCCAGAGCCATACGGGCCAGTGCGCCCTGACCGGCGAGCACGTACTGGTCGACCATCTCGCGAAGCTGCAGGAGCTGCACCTGGCGCTGGGCGGCGCGCAACTGCTGCAGCTGGGCACGAAGGGCCTCGGCCTCAGGAACGCCCGAGGCCTCCAGGTCTTCGATCAGGGCTTCCGCCTCGTCGATGCGACGGTCGCGCAACGCCGTTGCCGCAACCTCGACCTGCTCGGCCAACACGGAGCTCGGCCCGACGACTCGTCGTCGCGGCGCCTCGGAAAGCGACTGGAGAGCCTCGCGCAACTCCGTCGCCGACTGGAAGCGCTGCTCTCGGTCGACCGCAACCGAGCGCAGCAACAACTCGTCCAGCTCGGGCGACACGTCCGCTTCGGGCTCGAGAATCGACGCACGCTGAGGCTCGCTCTCGAATCGACTGCGCAGCGAGCTCGCCTCCTTGACGCGTTCGAACGGCAAGCAACCGCTGACCATGCGATAGAGCACCAGTCCGAAGGAGTACAAGTCGGAGAGATGATCCGGCCGGACACCCTCGATGTAGCCAACGTGCTCGGGAGAGCAGTAGTTGAGCTTGCCACCGATGAGACTGGCGTCTTCCTCGTCTCCCATCACGTTGCGGAGGTCGTCCGCAAGCCCCAGATCGATGATCTTGACGCCAATCCGTCCTCGTCCGTCAGTCGTGATCATCAGATTGTCGGGACTGATGTCGCGATGGACGATCTGGGCACGATGAATCGCCTCCAATCCCGACAGGGCCTGTATACCCAGTTCGAGAGCGATTGCGATGGGAAAGATCCCCTTCTCCCGCAGCCAGCTGTCGACGTCTTGACCTTCGATCGACTCCCAGACCATGTAGAAGGAGCCATCCGCGAGCTGGGAAAAGTCATGCAGAGTGGCAACGCGTGGGTGTTTGACCTGGGTCGCGAGACGTGCCTCCTGCTGGAACCGATCAGCCGCAGCCTGAGAGCGAGCCAGGTCACTGCGAAGCACCTTGATCACCCGGACCTCGTCGAGGTGGAGGTGGCGGACTCGGTAGACCTCGCCCATACCTCCTCCGCCAATTCGCTGGAGGACCTCGTACTTGCCTTCTATCTGGTCGCCTACGTCGAGGCGATTCATCGTCAAACTTTCGGTCTCCCGGAGGCTCAGCACGGCGTCCCTCCGCGGCCAAGGGCAAACGTCGCCCCGGCAAGGAGAGACGCCGTCAGGACGACTGGGTAGGTGTCCAAGACATCCCGGATCTCGTCGCGAAGGCTAGCAGCCCAATCGATCGTCACGGCAACGTGTCCCAACGAAAACAACAACCCGACCCCGGCCAGATTCAGTCCATCTGCTTTCGCAGGATGGTCGGGATGTCGTAGTCGTCGACGTTCGACCAGTTGGGTCCGAAGCCGCCAGTGTCCTCGCCCTGAGTGTGCGCGATCACCTTCTTATAGAACGGTACGTCGTCCTGCGGCTCGGTCTCGGGCTCCGGGTCATCGTAGACCCTTCTCACCGTTTCATCGGCCTCGGTCGGGCGCGCTGCAGGCTCGGCTCGCTGCACCGGCTCAGGAGCCGCCGACCGCGCAGGCTCCGGCGTTGACGAGCTCGGCATCGGTCGAGTCGTACTGGCCGATGCTGAACCGCTGCTCGACGGGGTCGACAGAGAGGAGGCTGCCGATACCGTCGGAGCGGCTGCCGCGACGGGCTGTCGCCTCACCGGAGAAACCGGCTCACGCAACCGTCGAATGGCTGACGGCTCGGCCGAAGTTTCGGCCTCGTAGCCAAAACCCGTAGCGATCACAGTGACCTTGAGATCGTCCTCCATGGTCTCGTCGAGCACCAGACCACTGATGATGTTGGCATCCTCGTCGACCAGCTCGGAAATGGTCCGCGCGGCCTCTGCGACCTCGTGGAGGGTGAGACTCTCGCCACCGGTGATGTTGACCAGCACACCCTGGGCACCCTGAATCGAGGTGTCTTCGAGGAGCGGCGACGACACCGCTCGCTGCGCAGCCTCGAGAGCTCGGTTCTCGCCCTTGGCGACCCCGGTGCCCATGAGCGCCATGCCCATCCCCTGCATGATGGCGCGCACATCGGCGAAATCGGCATTGACCTCGCCCGGGATCGTGATCAGGTCACTGATGCCCTGCACGGCCTGGCGCAGCACATCGTCGGCGATCAGAAACGCCTCTGACAGGGGAGTACCACGATCCACGAAGCTCAGGAGGCGCTCGTTGGGAATGGCGATCACGGTGTCGACCGCTTCGCGCAGCTCTTCGATGCCGCGCTCGGCGATCTGCATTCGGCGACGCCCTTCGAAGCCGAACGGCTTGGTGACGACCGCGACGGTCAACGCACCGATCTCGGCAGCCAGCGAGGCGATGATCGGTGCGCCGCCGGTTCCCGTACCACCACCGAGTCCGGCGGTGAGGAAGACCATGTCCGCTCCGTCCAGCAGGCCGAGAATCTCCTCGGTGTCCTCGAGGGCCGCCTTGCGACCCACGTCGGGATCGGCTCCCGCTCCCAGGCCGCGAGTCAGGTCCCGGCCGATCTGCATCCGAGTGGGCGCACGACACTTGTGCAGCGCCTGGAGATCCGTGTTCGCGGCAATGAACTCGATGCCCCGAAGCTGGGCGTCGATCATGCGATTGACGGCGTTGTTGCCGCCACCACCGACCCCGACCACCTTGATCTTCGCGGGTGCGATCGGATCTTCGTCGAGGCTGATCGCCAACTCGTCCGTGCTCTGTTCGTCTTCAAAGAGAATCATTTCGACTCCTCCCTACAGTGAAAGTCTGACTGCCTCGATCTCGCGCGATCAATGCTGCTTGTTTCCAATGTCTCGATTCCGTTGGAACGGTCGGGTCTGGTGCTCTTCACGTCGTCTCCATCAAGCATCAAGGGAGCTCAGAGCAGGTCCGAGAACATGCCCTTGAGGCTGCCGATCATCGACTTCACGCTCAGTCGGTTCGGTTGTCCGCGACCAGGTGCCTCTTCAGCCAGCAGGCCGTAGCGAAGCAAACCAGCCGCCGTCGACCAACTCGGTGACTCGATCACCTGGGTCAGTCCCTTGAATCCTTCGGGTAGCCCGTAGCGGACTCCCGTATCGAAGACCTGCTCGGTGAGCTCGAGAAGGCCCGAGAGCTGAGCTCCGCCACCGGTGATCACCACCCCGCCCCGCAGCTGATCGGCCCTCCCCACACGCTGCAGGTCGTCATGCACCAGCTGCAGAAGCTCCTCGGCGCGCGGCTGGAGGATCTCGCAGAGCTCCCGGCGTCGAACGACGTTGACCGTGCCGCCGCCGACTGAAGGCACGCTGATGCCCTCGTCGTCGCCAACCAGAGAGGTCAGGCACGCACCCTTCTGAATCTTGAGCCGCTCGGCCTCGTCGAAGGGAGTCCGAAGAACCTGAGCCAGATCTTTCGTGAAGTGACTGGCTCCGATCGGGCAGACCCCGCTGTGCTGAACTTCGCCTTCGAGGAAGAAGGCAAAGCCGCTCGTACCCGAACCCACGTCGATCAGGAGAGTGCCGAGCTCACGCTCCTGGAGTCGCAGCATCGACTCGGCAGCAGCCAGAGGCTCGAAGACGAGCTCCTTGACCCGGATGCCCGCCTTGTTGACGCAGGTCAGGACCGTCTTGCCTCGAGTCGTGTGGCCCGTGACCAGGTGAACGGCAACTTCGAGTCGGCTGCCCGACATGCCGAGGGGATCGCTGATCCCTCCCTGATCGTCGACGATGAACTCCTGGGGGATCGCATGCAGGATCTCACGGTCAGACGGCAGGGCCGCCGACTGCGCGGCATCGAGGACCCTCTGGATGTCGGCCGCGCGGATCTCGCGATCCTTGCGTGTCACCGCCACCATGCCACGACTGTTGACGCTGCGCACGTCAAAACCCGCAACACCGACGAAGGCGCCCTCGATCTCGTAGCCAGCCATCATCTCGGCTTCTTCGGTCGCGTGCCGCAAGGCTTCGACGGTCGACTCGACGTTGACCACGTTGCCTCGGCGCGTTCCTCGATTCGGCGCCATTCCCTGACCGATGATCTCGATATCACCGTCGTCATCCTTCTTGCCGATCAACACGCCGACTTTCGACGACCCGATGTCGATACCTACAAGGCACGTATCCGGCTTAGGCATCAGCCCAACCCTCCTCCGTCAAGTGAGACAGCCTCCTCGTCGGCCTTCGGCCTGACGACGACTCGTCTCGGAAATCGCAGATCAACCCGATCGAGCGCACCGATCCGATGCTCGATGGTGGGCAAGAGGCGGTCCAGAACTTCGATCTTCGCGCCAGCCGTGGCCGCCTCCACGATCAGCGGAAAGTCCTTTCCTCCAACGCGGAGCTCGAAGTCGCCGCCGCTGAGAAACGTGACACTCTCGACAGTGTCCAACCAGTCGATGTCGAGCGCCTCGAGCAACGCCGTGAGCTCGAGAGCTCGCAGCAATTGCCTCTGCGGCGGCCTCGTCGGGGCGATCAATCGCAACCCGTCGAACGACGAGCTCACCGGCTCGGCAATGACCACGCCGTCGCGACTCACGTAGCGGGCCTGACCCTGTTCCTCGAGTAACGCTACCGGTGAGTGCTCCAGGAAACGTAGGGACACGGTGCCGGGAAGACTCTTTCGAATCTGCACCGTCTGGACCCACGGATGACGCTCGAGCTGCTCGCGAACCGGCTCGAGATCCAGCCCCACGAGGTTCTGACCACTCCACGAGGCAAGCGTCTGACGCACCCACAGCTCGTCGACGCGACCCGGTTCGCCGACCAGCTCGTAGTCCCGGAGAGCGAACGTCGAAGACAGCATCAGCCAGGCGACGAACAGTGCCACAGGAGTCAGCCAGAGGAGCCACCGCGTCATCCTCCGCGCCATCACGAGCACGGGCCGGACTCGACGGCGCTTCGCGGCGAAGGGCAGTCGCAGGAACGACAACGTGCGTCGCTGCTCGATCAAGTAGCTCACGCTGTAGCTCCCGGCGCTGCGGATGAGGCGCCTTCAACGAGTGAGCGAGCGAGTCGATACACGTCGCCGGCGCCCAGGGTCACGATCGCGTCGCCTTCGCGGACGTCTTCTTCGAGAACCCGGGCGGCGTCCTCGAAACTGGCGCAGTGCTGGACTCGTCGGTGTCCAGAATCCCTGGCAGCCCGCACGACGAGTCCCGCATCGACACCTTCGACCGGACTCTCTCGAGAACCATAGATGTCGAGCACCAGAGCCGAGTCGGCAAGCATTAGCGCCCTGCCGAAATCTCGCGCTTTCTCCTGAGTCCGCGAGTAGAGATGCGGCTGAAACACCGCATGAACTCGACCGTCGAACACGCTGCGCGCCGCTTCCAAGGTCGCTTGGACCTCGGTCGGATGATGTGCATAGTCGTCAACGACCGCAGCACCTCGATACGAGCCGAGCCGCTCGAAGCGACGGTGAACGCCGCCAAAGCTGCTCAGGGCTCTCGCGATGCCGTCGAACGGCAGTTCGAGGGTGAGTGCGATCGCTATCGCGGCCAAGGCGTTGCGGACGTTGTGCAGCCCCGGGAGAGGGATCGTCACCTCTCCGAGACGACCACGATTCGCGTGCTCGACGACAAACGTCGTGCCTTCACCTGCGGACCTGACTCCGACCGCGACGAGCTCCGCCTGAGGATTGAGACCGTAGGTGATCACCCGACGCTCAGCCAGACGCGGCAAGACCTCCTGGACGTTCTCGTCGTCGAGACAGACGATGACTCTCCCGAAGAAGGGCACACGCGAGGCGAAGCTGACGAAAGCCTCTTTGATCTCGGCCAGCGAGCCGTAGGTGTCGAGGTGGTCTTCGTCGATATTGGTGATCGTCGCGAGAATCGGCATGAGCCTGAGGAAGCTCCGGTCGAACTCGTCGGCCTCGGCTACCAGGTAGTCCGACTTGCCATGACGAGCTCCGGTCCCGCTGACCCGCAGGCGGCCGCCGACGATGACCGTGGGGTCGAGACCCAGCTCGGTCAGGACGGTGCCCACGAGCGACGTGGTCGTCGTCTTGCCATGGGTGCCCGCAACCGCGATGCCGTACTTGAGGCGCATCAACTCCGCGAGCACCTCGGCACGACGCGCGACCGTAATGCCCTCGTCGAGCGCGGCTCGCAGCTCGACGTTGTTGGGCGTGACGGCCGAAGAAACGACCACCAGGTCGGCGCCCTGAACGTGGGAAGCGTCATGTCCCTTCTCGAAGCCGACACCCAAGGCTCGGAGACGGCGCGTGGTCTCACTGTCCTGGAGATCGGAGCCCGTGACTTCGATGTCGTAGTCGAGCAGGATCTCAGCGATGCCGCTCATTCCGGCGCCGCCAATGCCGACGAAGTGCACGCGCCTGAGACCGGCGAGGTAGTGGAGTCTCATGCCGCCACCTCCTGCCCCGCGATCTCGGCGACGTAGTCGGCCGTGCGCGCGGCTGCATCGGGCCTCGCCATCGCGCGCGCCTTCTTCGCCATGGCACGACGTGCCACGTGGTCGCCGAGCACTTCACCCAACACTCGAGGAAGGTCGTCGAGATCGTCCTCCTCGAGGATTCGGGCCGCGCCCGCAGAGCTCAGCACGCGAGCGTTCTCGACCTGATGCGCACCAGCGAGACCCAGCGGAATCAGAACGCTCGCGCGACCCGCGGCGCAGATCTCGGCCAACGTCACGGCGCCGGCTCTAGAGATGATCACGGCCGCGGCTGCCATACGCGCAGCCATGTCGTCGACGAACGAGACGAGCTCCACCTGGAGACCTTCGTGCGCGAAGTGACGACTCGCTGCCTGTGAAGATTCAGCCGCGACTCCCAGGACGTTCTGGTACATCTCCGCGGCTTCGTCCAGGTTGCCTTGACCGGTCTGGTGAACGACGCTGACAGGACGCCTCGTGGAGATCTCGAGAAGAGCCCCTGGCAGAGTGCGGTTGAGGCGCTGGGCTCCCTGGCTTCCACCGAGAACGAGAACACCGACCCCGCTTGGACCACCGGCTAGCCCGGCTGGCGACTGATCAGACTCGTCTTCGATGGCGAGGAACTCGGCCCTCACCGGAGCACCGGTCAAGAGGCTGGCGCACTTCAGGTCGCCTTCGGCACTCGAGTACGACACGACCGCGCCGCGCGCAAAACGCGACAGCGCTCGATTCGCCGAGCCTGCTCGCGCGTTGGGCTCCAGCAGCACGATCGGCACCCGCGCCAGGAGGGCTCCGAGGACGGTGGGGACCGAAACGAAGCCACCCGTTCCCAGCACGGCGCTCGCGCGTCGTCGCCTCAACAGCAGACCTGCGCGCAGGGCCGAAACCGCCAAGACGAGGCCAGCCACCACTCGCGCCGGGAGGCCACGACCGACCCATGCCCGAGCGGGGAGGCCGACAAACTCGACACCACGCTTCTCGGCCAGGCCGCCTTCCATCCCTTCCGGTGCGCCGACCATCAGCTGACGCCAGCCCCGTCGCGCCAGCTCTTCGCCAACGGCAAGAGCCGGATAGACGTGTCCACCGCTCTTGCCTCCGGCCAGCACGACGAGAGGAGCTCTCTTGGCTTCACCCACACTCATCACACACCGTGTTGCGAGACGTTGAGCAGGAGACCACAGGCCACCAGGTTGCACATGAGAGCCGTCCCACCGTAGGAGATGAGCGGCAGCGGGGTTCCGGTCACCGGGAGCAGTTGCAAGGTGATGCTGGCGTGAATGAGCGCCTGCAGCAGGATCAGTGCGCAAAGACCCCAGGCCAGGAACCTGCCGAAGTGATCGGGCGCTCGATGGCCAGCTCTGAGTGCGCGCCAGCCGACCAGGAGGAAGAGGCTGAGTACGGCGGCACCCCCTACCAGACCGAGCTCTTCGCCCAGAATCGCGAAAATGAAATCCGAGTTGGCGAGCGGGAGGAACTGCAGCTTCTGCCCGCTCTGGCCCAGACCAACACCCCAGACTCCACCGGAGCCGATCGCGATCAGGGACTGCATGGCCTGGTAGCCGGAGTCGAGCGGATCGAGCTCTGGACTGAGGAACGAGAGCAGGCGCTCCCGTCGGTACGGCACCATCATGATCGAGAACCAGAACAGCGGGAGGAGCGCGATCAGGACTCCGACCACGTAACGCCAGGCGATACCTCCGAGAAACAGCATCACCGAGGCCACCATCATGAGAATCGTTGCCGTCCCGAGGTCTGGTTCGACGACGACGAGCAGGACGATGGCCGAAACGAAGATTGCGGTCGGGAGGATGAAGGCAGGTCTGTTGACGCTCTCCCACTTGCGATCGAGCTGGTACGCCAGGAACACGACCAGCGCCAGCTTGGCGAGCTCCGAGGGTTGGAGAGACAGACCCTTGTAGTAGATCCAGCGATGGCTCTCGTTGCGCTCCGGCGCATAGAGCACCGCGACCAGAAGAGCGGCGACCGCGCCAATGCCCGGATACAGGAGCCAGGGTTTCTTGAGGTGCCGGTAGTCGAATGACATCACGACGACCATGGCGCACAAGCCGAGCCCGGCCGCAATCGACTGCTTCGCGAACGGCGACTTGAGAACTCGCAGCTCCGCGCCCGCGACACCCGTGGCGATACTCGACGAGTAGACCATCACGAGGCCCAGGACGACCAGCAGCACCACGGCGGTGAACAACACCTTGTCGAACGTGAGCTTCCTAGCCATCGCTCACCTGCCCCTGCTGGCAGCGCTGCCACTCCGCCGCAGCCAACTGCTGAAAGACCTCGCCTCGATGATGAAAGCTCTCGAACTGGTCGAAACTCGCGCAGGCTGGAGCGAGCAGGACCACCTCGCCCGAGCGGGCAGCTCTGGCTGCCGCCGCCACAGCTCGCTCGAGCGTCTGCGACCGAACCACGGGGACGGCTTCGGCAAGTGCAGCCGCAAAGTCCTCCACCGACTCTCCGATCAGATAGACCGCTCGTGCATGTCGAGCGGCAGGCTCTCGAAGCGCACTCAGATCTTCGCCTTTCGTCCGGCCTCCGAGAATGAGGTGCACGCTCCCGGCTGGGAACCCCTCTAGGGACTTGAGAGTTGCGGCGACGTTGGTGGCTTTCGAGTCGTCGTACCAGGTGACTCCTCGGGCAGACCCGACGCGCTGCATGCGGTGGGCCAGAGCCTCGAAAGAGCCCAGGGTCGCGCGCCTCGTCGCGTCCAGATCGGCGCCCCAGCTGGTCGCGATCAGCGACGCCGCCATGGCGTTCTCCAGGTTGTGCTGACCGGTGAGACCGAGGTCACTCGCTCTGAAGATCTCGTGCCGGCCCTCCCCGGGGACGACTTCGACGACCACGTCCTGATCGAGGTAGCAACCGTCGTCGACAGGCCCCAGACGCGAAAATCGGCGACATCTGGTCCCGGGGGGCAGACTCGCGTCGGCAACGGAGCGGTCGTCCGCATTGAGCACCGCGACGTCACCGGCACCCTGATTGGCGAAGATCCTGAGTTTGGCCTCCAGGTAGCGTTCCAGACTTCCGTGGCGGTCCAGATGGTCAGGTGCGAGATTGAGAAGTGCGGCCACACGCGGCCGAAAGTGTTCCGTCGTCTCCAACTGAAACGACGACACTTCGACGACGAAGACACGCCCCTGACCGCCGTCGACCTTGTCGCTCAGCGGCTCGCCGATGTTGCCGCACACCTCGACCTCGTACCCGGCGGAGCGCAGGAGCTCACCGGTCAGCGCGGTAGTCGTGCTCTTGCCGTTGCTCCCCGTGACCGCCAGGATGTCGCCCTCGAGAAGCCGCGACGCGAGCTCGATCTCAGCCATGACCTCGAGTCCCTCTCGACGGGCTGCCCGAACCAGCGGGCGATCGAGAGGCACACCAGGACTGAGCACGACGATCTCCACGTCGTTCGGCAGGCCGCTGAGCTCGTCGGCTCTGATCAGGTCGAAGGCCGCGTTCGCCGGGAGATCACCCAGCCGCTCGACGTCGATCGAGCC
>JANQPS010000065.1 GCA_028285365.1 Thermoanaerobaculia bacterium
GAACGCCCTCCGCCAACTCCTCGCGAACCTCGGGGCTCATGGATCTCAGCGTTCCAGACAACTCAGCGGAATCAGGAATCACGTTGGGTGCGGTTCCAGCATGGATCGTGCCGACAGTCACCACCGCCGGTTCACCGGGATCGATTCGTCGAGAGACGATCTGCTGAACCCCGCTCACGATGGCGCAAGCCGCAACGATGGGATCACGGCACAGCTGCGGCCGAGCTCCGTGCCCACCTTTCCCCACGACGCGAATCGTGAACTCGTCGGTGGCTGCCCCCAAGGGTCCTGGCTGAGCCACGACCTCGCCCACCTCGAACCGACGGTCGACGTGCCCCCCGACGATTGCACGACAGTCGTCCAGGTATCCCGACTTCAGAACGACGGGTGCTCCTTTGCCAGTCTCTTCGGCAGGTTGGAGCACGATCATGACGTCCGAGGCCGCAGGTCGTTCGAGCAGCAGAGCCGCTGCACCAACCGCCCACGTTGCGTGGACGTCGTGCCCACACGCGTGCATGACTCCGCCATTCTGGGACGAGTACGGGAGGCCGGTGTCCTCCTGAATCGGCAAGGCGTCGATGTCGCCCCGTACGGCAACCGGTGGCAGCGAACGATCGAGCCCGGGCACTCGCGCCACGAGTCCGGTCGGCTCCAGAGGACGCACGTCGTCGATCCCTAGCTCGGCCAGGGCGGCCTGGAGTCTCTGGGTGGTGCGCACCTCCTCGAAGGAGAGCTCAGGAAACTGATGCAGGTCGCGGCGGAGCGCCACCAGGAGGTCTTTGAGTGAACCCGTGAACTGCGCGTCGACCAGGCGATCCACCCTCTCCTGTGATGTCGATTCACGCATGACCCATCGTCTCCTCAGGTCCGATCAATTGACCCATGGGCCTTGCCGGGGCTCGTCGTCCTTGACGATCTTGAGACGACTCTTCTTGCGCATGCGACCCAGCTTGCGCTGTATCCACCAGCGCTCCATGCGAAGACGAGCCTCCTTGGTGGAAGCTCGCAAGCCCCCCGGCCGGAGGAGGATCGTCGCGATCCCGACCGAGGCACAGATGCCGACGAAACCGGGAAAGTCCTTCGAGCCCAGAAAACCTATGAATCCCAAGGCGATCTCGAGCCAGATGAACCACCGGGCCTTGATCGGCAAGACGAAGAACAGGAGGATGGTCGCGTCGCTGCGCAGGGTCGCAAACGCGGCAATGGCAATCAGGATCAACATCCTCTGTCCCTGCATCAGGACAAAGCTGGGAATCAGGGCTCCTGCCGCGCTGGTAGCAACGTCGGCAACGATCGCCAGCGCCGCTGCGCCAACCGAGGCGACCACAAAGAGCTCCCAGAACCGCCGGCGTCCAAGCAAACGGAACACGTCGGACGCAAACCAGTAGAGGATCAGCAGCTCGAGGAGGATCCAGAAGGTCGCCCCACCGCTACCGATCCACGGGTAGGTGAACGCCTGCCAAAGAAAGAGGTTCTGCCAGGCCTGTGGAGTCAGTCGCAACAGCTCCAGAAGGCTGGTGAAAAAGCCCAATGAAAAGGTCACCGCGACGATCACCAACATGACGATGACGTCCCGTGGTGGCGGGCCTCCGAATCCGATGCTCATCTGACGAGCTGGTCCGCGAGTGGTCACGCGATGATTGTAGACCACCCCATTTGCGCTGCCCTGCGGGTGATTCATCGAGAGACGTCAGGGCTTCTCGTGTGCCAAGATCGACCGCCAATCAGACCAGCAGTCCGCGCGTCAGACTCCTGCTCCCACAGGAGCATCGCGCCTCACACGCCGCACCCGCACGAGGCATCAACTCATGAGCTCCTCCACCCCGTTCGACCGTTCCAACGCCTGGGCCATCGTTCAAGAGCACGTCGAAAGCCCCAATCTGCGAAAGCACATGCTCTGCGTCGAGGCCGCGATGCGCGACTATGCGGGGCGACTCGGACAGGACGTCGAGTCCTGGGGGATGGCGGGTCTGCTGCACGACTTCGACTGGGAGATCCATCCGACACTCGAGGACCATCCACGCAAGGGCGAACCCATCTTGCGAGATCGCGGGTGTCCCGAGACCGTGATCCAGGCGATCATGGCTCACAACACCGAGGGGACAGGAGTCGAGCGTCAGACGGCGATGGATTTTGCGCTGCTCGCGTGTGACGAGGTCACCGGCCTGATCACCGCAGCAGCGCTGATTCGACCGAGCAAAGATCTGCGCGAAGTTCCTCTCAAGTCGGTACGCAAGCGCTGGAAGGAAAAGGCGTTCGCCGCTGGTGTCGATCGCCCGCACGTCGAGGAGGCCACCGAGGACTTCAGCCGGGCGTGTTTCGACGGCAATCTCGAGCTCTGGCAGCACGTGGGCAACGTGCTCGATTCGCTCAAGGGCATCGCCGCCGACCTGGAGCTCGACGGCCGACTGGCAAAGTCCTGAGAGCTCGCTCGAAGCTGGCCTGACAGCTGACCATCAGCGCCCTCGACCACATGGGGTCGAGCCTGACTGGCACGCTCCGGCCCGCCGACGGCTCGTGCCAGTCGCTCGTCGATCCGACGTGCTCGCTAGCTTGGTCAGGCGGAAGCGCTGGGACGTGCGGATACCGTCTCGTGCCAGCGCTTGATGTTGGCGTGCTCGTCACCGAGGCGAATACCCGACACCTTCCCGAAGTCGATGCCGATGAGGGCCGTGATGTCCGCCACCGTGTACTCGTCGCCGGCAATGAACGGTCGGTCGGCGAGCTCCTGATCCAGCCACTCGAGACGCTTGAGCGCGTGCCGACGAGACGCCTCGCCGTACTCGGGAACCTGCTCGATCCGACCCTCAAAGAATTTGTGGCTGTTGCGGAAGACCTGCATGATCGGCAGTGCCACCTCGTGCTCCATGCGCCGCTCCCACATGGTCACGAGCGCCTTCTCTCGCGGGTCTCGCCCCATCAGCGGCGGATCGGGGTGGAGCTCTTCGATATAGCGACAGATCGCCATCGATTCAGCCAGCCACGTGCCGTCATCGAGCTCTAGAACCGGAACAGTCGCCATCGGATTCTTGTCCGAGAAAGGCGGTCTTCGATTCTCCTGCCCCGCCAGGTCGATCGCTTCGATGGGCACGTCGACGCCTTTCTCGGCGAGAAAGATCCGGACACGGCGACAGTTGGGGGCGGTAGCGGACTCATAGAGCTTCATGAGGACTCCGAATGTTGGAAACAAGTGAAGGGTCACAGCGGCGCCACATTCTTCCAGAAAGTCGGAAGACTCAGGGCAGGCACTCCGAACCAGAGCCACCCGCAGGCCGTGAGCGGCATGGATCCGGTCAGCGTCGCTGGCTTCGCAGGAGACTCTCCAGCTCTTCCGGCTTCGAGCTGCGTACGAGGGCCCGATCCCGATCGACCAGGCCACGGTTGACGAGATTCGCGAGCGATGCTTCGAGGGAGATCATCCCAACCTTCTGACCGAGGAGCAGCTCGTTGTAGATCTTCTGTGTCGCGCCACTCCGGATGTGCTGACGGACCGGATAGGTCGCCAGGAGCAATTCGAGCGCGGGCACCCGCCCATGACCGTCCGAGCGCGGCATCAGACGCTGAGAGAGAAGCGCGTGCAGGCACAGAGCCAACTGTTGGCGTACCTGCCCCTGCTGTTCCGCAGGGAAGACGTCGACGATTCGGTGCACGGCCTGTGCGGCGTCGCTCGTGTGCAGCGTCGACAGGATCAGATGTCCGGTCTCGGCGGCGGTCAGTGCAGTCGACATGGTCTCGAGATCGCGCATCTCGCCAAGCAGGATGACGTCCGGGTCTTGACGAAGCGCCGCTCGCAGCGCCTCATGAAACGACGGAGCGTCGATTCCGATCTCGATCTGCTCGACGAGCGACCGGTTGTGCCGGTGCTCGTACTCGATCGGCTCTTCGATCGTGATGATGTGCCGCCGCTGCTTGGCGTTGATCAAGGCGACCAGCGCAGCCAGCGTCGACGATTTGCCGGAGCCGGTCGGTCCGCACACCAGCACGAGGCCCTGTTCCGGTTCGACCAGTTGCCCCAGGCTGGCGGGCAAGTTGAGCTGTTCCAAGGACGGAACCTTCTGAGGCAAGGCACGAATGTTGGCGGCCAGCTGCCCGCGTTGGCGATGAACATTCACACGGAAGCGAAAGGCGCCCTGGGCGGATCGGCGACGCAGCGACAGGTCCGTGGCACCTCGACGCTCGAGGTCGAGGCGCATGCGTCGATCCAGGTACTGGCGCAGCAGCCCATGCACGTCGGCCTCCGAGAGAGGCTCCTGGTCGAGCCATTGGAGCTCGCCGTTGACCCTGATCACCGGAGCACTCCGGCTGATGAGATGGAGGTCGGTGCCACCACGACTCACGAGGCCATCCAGCAGACGCGCGAGAGTACTGTCCGTGGTGACGTCTCTCGCACCATCCGTCAAGGCCATGTCTTCCAGCTCGACAGGACCCACCGACACCGGCTGCATCAGATCGCTCGCAAGCCCCGCCGCGGCAGCCGCTCCGTCCGAGGCACTCCTCCCACGAGCGTCGTCCACCGACTCGAGCTCAACCCGAGGAGATGGGTGCAGTGGATCACCTTCAGCTGGAGGCGCTGCCCGATCTTCGCCACCTTCACCTGACGGCTTGGGCGAATTGAGCTCCCGGACGAGCTCGTCGATCTCGGGGTTGGAGATCAGGCCTTTACTGGCATCGTCTCCCGATTCGCTCATCTCGTCTTCTCCCTTCGGCCTACGTCGTCAAGAACGTCCTGGTCTCGACTCAGCGCTGTTCTCGGTACCGCTCGAGGCTCGCCGCCACGAAACCATTCGACCGCCGGAAGCCACCCTAGTCCTCGGAGGTCATACGCACGCCGACGGCAGATCGTCACAAACTGAAAGACCTTCAGATCCACTTCGAGCCTCTCGCCCCATCACCTCCAACCCGTCAGCTTTCTTCGCGCAGGGTCTCAGTCGTACCGGATCAGGGAGGTCACGTCGTAGCCATCGAGCCGCTCCCGCCCATTGAGAAAGCCGAGCTCGATGACAAAACCCAGACCGACCACCCGGCCGCCGCAGCGCTCGATGAGCTCGGCGGTCGCCTGAGCGGTTCCGCCCGTCGCGATCACGTCGTCGACGATGAGCACATTGTCGTCCGGCTCGATCGCATCGGCGTGGATCTGCAGACAGTCAGTGCCGTACTCGAGGTCGTATTCATACGACACCGTCTGCGCGGGGAGCTTGCCCGGCTTGCGGGCGGGTACGAAGCCGGCATTGAGGTCGTAGGCAATGATCGGAGCGAACAGGAAACCCCGAGACTCCATCCCAACGACCTTGTCGACCTTGCGGTCCATGAAACACCAGCAGAATCGGTCAGCAACCTCGCGAAGTCCGCGCGCGCTCTTGAGCAGCGTGGTGATGTCGTAGAAGTTGATTCCGGGCTCCGGGAAGTCTGGGACTTCACGGATCAGCTCTTTGAGCTCGTTCACGGCGTGCTCCTGATCAAAGTTTTGGACGCCGGCCCTGGGCGCCTGTTGGAAACCTGGTGAGCCGGGAGAATATCCGCCCCGATCACCGACGAATCTCAAAGCCAGCGGGAGGTGGCGCGACCGCCTGCACACGCTCGAGAGACTCCACCTCGGCGAACCGTGGCCCGATCTCGAGCTCGGAAAAGAAGCTCGACAGCGCTGCTCCTGTTCCCGCGGCAAGCCCCTCGACGCAGCCGTCGGACCGGTTTCGCACCCATCCTCGGATTCCGAGTCGCTCCGCCGTACGCTGCGTGAACCATCGATAGCTGACGCCCTGGACACGTCCTGAAACCACGAAGCTCTCGACGAGCTCGCCACTCTTGGTCATCTCGTCACTCACCCCCCTTGCACGTCACCGAGCTGAGTTCTGTCGCACCTCATATACAGGCGTACGTCGCGTCGATCAGCGCCCGGGCCCGGTCTCCGAGGGCCAGTGCCTTCCACCAGCGATTGAGGCTGTAGCCGACGCTCAGCCGGTTCTCCCGATCCGCCATGGCAAAGCTGCCACCGGCGCCCGCCGTACCGAAAGCCCTGGGATTGGGACCGACGTAGAAGAACGAGTTGTTCCGAAGCAGCCCGAGTGCCGTTGCCATGGGCGTACCCCACACCGCGCAGGGCTCGTCCCACTGCACCTCGGTCATCAGATCAATGGTTTCCGGCGAGAAGATGCGCACGCCTTCGAGCTCGCCGTCCAAAGCCGCAAAGGCAAAAAGCCGCGCGCCAGCACGGGCGGTGCCACCGGCGCTCTGAAAGGGAATGTCAGCTAGCTCTTCGGGGGTCAGCACCGAACCGATGGCGGCAGGGTCTCCAATGGGTTTGAAGAAGCGCGCCATGACCTCGGGCGAAGCCGGCGCCTCGTCGAAGAAGGCCTCGGTCTCGTAGTCACCGCTGAACCGCGCGAGTTCCTCCGCCTGCATGCGAATGTGGTAGTCCACCCCGAGCCGATCGGTCACCTGTTCCCGGAAGAAGTCCCAGGCCCGCTGTCCGGAGACACACTCGATCAAGTGCCCCATGATGGGGACAATGGTGAGCGTGTGATACACGCCGCGAGTGCCGGGTTTCCACTCCGGCTCCTGTTTGGCTACAGCGGCAACGAAGTTGTTCCAGCGGTACATGTCGCCGGGCTCGGCCGCGTCGCAAAAGTGAACTGCGGCATGGTGGCTGATGGCCTGGCGGACGGTGATCTCTTCTTTGCCGTCTTGCGCAAACTCCGGCCAGTATTCGGCCACAGGCGCGCTGTAAGAGATCTTGCCCTGGTCAGCCAGCATGTGAAGCGCCATGGCCAGCATGCCCTTGATCACGGACGCCATGCCCACGAGGGTGTCTTCCGCCCAGTCCTGGGTCCGTTCCGGATCTCTGTGCCCGGCCCAGATGTCGACGACCTTCTTGCCCTCCTGATAGACGCAGTACGAGGCACCCAGCTCACGACGATCACGGAAGTTCTCGACAAAGGTCCTCAATACGGGCTCGAACGCCGTTGCACATTCACCCTGTACGTCGAGACGCTTACCGTCGACCTCGACTGTGTCCAGCACCATGCTTTTGCTCCTGACAGCAGAGTTCATTCCTAGGCTTCGCGGCCGAAGCCTTGCGCGGAGCCACACTGAGCCAGCTGTAGCTGGCCGTCGACAACCCGCCGCGGGCCGTCACGTCAACTTCTCCTCACCGATCCAGTGCTGTACCAATCCAGTGCTGTGAGCTCGATGGCCCAAACGGCAGTTGGTGACAGGTACATGCTCGAGCTCCGCCGGCACGTCAAAGTCGTTCGATACAGACGCGACGCAGGCACGGTCCGCGCTGACCGGCACCTGCCGAATCCAGTCCCGTAGGAAAGCTGTTGGCTCGAATCCTGGCCCGGGGCAGGCCGCCTTTCCTTCTCGGCTCTGGCACGGTTTCAGGAAGCACTGGCAGTCCAGCCGTCCCGACCCACGAGTGGCACGAACGTCACCGATTCGCCGACGTTCCGTGTGAGCTCGCCTGCCGGCGACTTGTCGTAGACGATGAGCTGCTGCCGGTTCTGATCTCCTTCGGGAATGACGAGCCTCCCGCCGGGCGCCAACTGCTGCAGGAGTGCACTCGGCACATGCGGAGCGCCTGCGGTCACGAGAATGCGGTCGTAGGGAGCCGCCTGCGTGTACCCCACAGTCCCGTCGAAGACCTGAATGGTGACGTTGCTGAAGCCCAGTTGTTTGATGCGCTCCGCAGCGGCTCGTGCCAGCTGGGCAACGCGCTCGATGCTGTAGACCACCCGTGCCAAAGACGCCAGCACCGCTGTCTGATAGCCCGAGCCGGTGCCAATCTCGAGAACCGAGTCGCCGGGACCGAGTGACAGGTACTCCGACATCCTGGCCACGACAAAAGGCTGGGA
>JANQPS010000066.1 GCA_028285365.1 Thermoanaerobaculia bacterium
CTTCAGTAGTACTGGATTTGGCCAATGTCAGGCCGCTGTCCCAGGGAATGCGCGCATCGATGAATCCGTGAACTGCAAAGTGCACGAAGCGCGCCGCGATCGGACTCTGCTTGAGACGGGCCTCTGTGGCATCGGTACCCAAGAAGACCTGGGCGGTTTCTCCAACCAGACTGGCTATCTGGCGGACCTCGCTTCGAGCCCAAGGAAGCCCTAGTTCCGAAGGACTGGCCGTGAGGCTTCGCATGGCAGCCGAGGTGCGGGCTTTCGACTCCGACGAGGGATCAGCCAACGCGACGAGTGTTGGAGCTGACGATCGTGCCATGGGGCGCCGCTGCTTCAGAGCGGCTAGCACGCCGAGAGAACCCACCGTTCGAAGCGGCTTCCGCTCGATGAGAAAGGTGGGGGATGACGACGGGTCGGTTCCTCGGTCACTAGGTCTGGCCAGTAGAGCAAAAGGAAGATGGTATAGAGGACCGTCCGGGACGATGACGAGTGAATCGTAAGCCTCGAACAGCGGCTCGACTTTGCCAAGGAGAGCGCCATAGAGCTCGGCCGCCAGCTGCTTGAGAGCCCGGAGCGAAGTTGACGGTCCCTCGCGCGAAGCGAGCAGTCGAAGTTGGCGAACCCGCGTGGCGATCTCTGTGCTCTTTAGCGAAATCTCGCCGACTTGGAGCAGCCCCTCGCGACTGGCGGCAAAGACGCTTCCCGCTTCGTCGCCGATGTGAAAGGAGAGCAAGAGCTCGCCCGCGTCCAGGGTGCTGGCAACGGTCGCAGCGCCAAAAGCTGGCACGTCGAGGGTTGCGTACTGGATCGATGAAGCTCGAGCCTCAGCGATGGCGGTATCTCGACGAGAGCGTGCAGTTCGGAGTTGGCGCAGCAGTGCTTCAACCTCTGTTGATTGCGTCTCGACTGAGAGAGCGAGGAGCTTTTGCAGCAAGTTCTCGTACTCGACCTGTGCTACTCGACGACGTCGGTCGATCTCGGGTGCAAGGCTCTTGCTCAGAACGAGGTCGCGCTGTGCCAGGAGACGTCGAAACTCCTTGGCTCGGAAACGCTCGAGTTCCGCGAACGCCTCTGCGTCCCTTCCCATTCGCAGAAGTAGCGATATGTAGTCGTCGTGGATCGTTCTGTATCGATCACCGAACAGCGCACGCGCATCGTCACTTCCGCCGAGTCGTCGCCGCTGGAGGTCGAGGGCTCTGACGGCCGCTTCGTGCGAGACAAGAGCCTGGTCGAGGTCACCCAGCAGCTCATGTGATTTTCCGGCTCCGTGATGCGCCCGCGCGTGCTCCACGCTTCCTGGTGCCAACGCCGACGAAATCGGGAGCGCCTGGCGAAAGAGAGATAGGGCCCTCTCTGGATCGGAGAGGGTCAGCTCGATTTCAGCTAGCGCGATCTTGGCAAGCGCGAGATCGAGAGTTCCCGGCTTGTGTTCGTCGAGGATTCGGATTGCTCGACTCAGCAGTTCTCGCGCTGTCGAGGGATCGGATCGGGACCGTGCGACCTCGGCCTGGGCACGAAGGGTGCGCGCCACCATGGCTCCATTGCCGTTGTGCTGGCGGCGGAGCACCATGGCACGGTCCAAGAGTTCCCGGGCTTCCGAATCATCGCCTCGTCGTAGGGCCAGACTCGCAAGACGCTCTAGATTCCACGGCAGATCTTCGCCTTCTGGCGCGAGCTCTTCCTGAATGGACCTCGACTGTTCGAGCAGACTCGCTGCCAGTTCGTCGTCATGACGCTTGATTGCGATGCTTGCGAGGTTGCCTAGCGCCCAGGCCCAACGGAGTTCTCGCTCCCCCTTCTCTTCGCTGAGTTCCAGGCTCAGTCGGTGAAAGCGCTCGGCTGAAAGCAGGTCTCCGCGCCGGGCCGCCAAAGCGCCTAGGTTGCCGAGATTCGTGGCGCGTTGTCTCGAGCGAGGGTCTAGGTCCTTCCAAACGTCTTCGACGTCCTCGAACAGCCTTTGGGCAGTGGCCAGGTCACCTCGGATGGCATGCAGAGTGCCGAGGTTGGCAGCGCTAATGGCTACTTCCCGGCTTTGAGGAAGCAGACGCTGCCGCATCTCGAGGGCGAGCTCGAAGGCAGTTTGGGCTTCTTCTTGTTTCCCCGTGCGCGACAGGATCTTGCCGCGGTTGCTCAGGATTCGAGCCATGAGGAGACTGTCGGGAGCAAACTCAGCCAGCAGAGTATGGGCCTCGTCGTTCAGGCGAGCGGCCTCGTCGAACCGTCCCAGGGTGGAATAGCTGGCGGCCAGATCGTGAAGCGTGAGGGCGACGATCATGTCGTCGCCCCGTTGACGCCACATCGCAAGCGACTCTTGCCAGAGCTCGATGGCGGACTGCGGGCCTAGTGAGAAGTGGTGGTCTCGTGCGGCCCTATCGAGAACCAGCGCACGGTCTCTGGCGCTTGATGCCAGAGCTGCGGCTTCGCGGTACTTCGCCATCGCGCTTTCTCGGTCACCTGCTCGGAGGAGGGTGCGAGCGCGATCGTGCAAGAGACTGATCTTCTGTGCCTCATCGAGCTTCGCATCTGTCAGCAGCTCTCGGAACAGCGTCTCGTGTCTGTCGATGTCGTCGGGGCTGTCCTCGATCGTCTGCTCGTAGGTGGTAAGCGACTCGGCCGCGCTGTCTGCCAGAGGCCGCTGAGCGGTGATACCCCACCTCGAGGTGTCGAGAGTCAGCTCGAGATCGTCGCCGCTGCGATCGATGGAGAGATGGACGGTGCCGCGGGGAGCGATCTCCAGAGACACCCAAGAGACGTCAAAAGAGGTCTCAAAGAGGCCTTCGCTGGGAGTGCCGGCGGTGTGACGCGTCGGATCGAGTCTCCACGACAGCAACCGATCTCCGATCTCCAGTCCTGAGCGGTTCCCGACGTCACCGCGCTTGACCTCGATCAGCGGTACTCCGCGATCCGGAGCTCGTTGCTCATCCAGCCTCGAGTGATCGCCACTGCAGGCGATCAGGATCGCGGTCAACACATAGGAGGCCGAGAATGCTCGGATGTCCACATTCTGGAACCTGACGCCGCGCGGGCCGTGCCGTTGGCGTCGTGGGAAACGTGGCACCCTGTCAAGCGCTCGTGGGGAACCTGGCACCCTTGGAGAGGCTCAGGGGTTGATGTGGAACCAGAAGGGGCCGAGTTCGCTTTGGCGCACCGGGCCTTCGGCGTTGACGGTCCAGAAGTAGGACTCGCTTTGTCTCAGAATCTCCTGGACTTGAGCGTCGAGCTGAAGCTGACTCTCCTCGGTCGGAGCGCTCTGCCAGATGGAGTTGGCGCTCGAGTCGTAGAGGGTCACGGCGTAGCTAGTGGCTCCCACCTGCGGCGGCCATGCGAATGCTGTGGGCGGTTCCTCGAGAGTCGCATCGGATTCCGGCAAGAGGTCTGCGGACGACGGATTGCTGGAGCGCAAGCGATCAGGAAGGTCTTCGGGCTCTCCCAGTCGACTCGCGAGAAGTCCGATGACGGCGAGGAGCAGGAGCCCGGCAGCCAGGGCGCCAACCCAAGGCTGAGCGACGATCGATCTGAACCGTGAGGGTGGCGGGACGATGAGCCGACCTCCGTCCTGGACCGGGCCCGGCTGAGCCGAAGTCGGGGGCCGAACTGGCGAATCGACGGCTGGCTCCTGTTCGAAACGCGTACTCGCCTTGTCGGTCCAGGCTTTTGTCTCCATCAGGACCTTCAGCTCGACCGCGCAGTAAGAACAATCCGCGACGGATCTGACGACCTGCAAGCGCTCGGTTTCAGACAACTCTCCGGCGGCCAGGCGGCTCAGGGTTTCAGAGCTAGGACACCCTGACGTGCACCGTTGCCCTCGACTTTGGAAGGCCTGCCGAATGGCCTGCTCACTCAATGGCATCTCGAACTCCCGCTTTCTCCAAGCCTTCTCTGAGGTCCTTCATACCTCGCGAGGCCAGGTTGCGCGCCTTGGCCTCGGTCCAGCCCAATAAGTCTCCGATTTCGCGAGTGTTGAAGCCCTGAAGATGGAGCTTGACCGCTAGCTTTCGGTTCTCGCTGAGCTGACCCAGCGACGCTTCCAGTGCTCGCGACAGTTCGACGGACGATGCCAACCGCTCAGGGCCAGGAGAGCTGTCGACGGTCTGTATCTGGGGATTGGCCATCGATTCGTCTTCGGGTTCAATCGAATCCTCTCGTCGCGCCCGCACCCGTCGGATCGCGTCGATCGTGGCGGTTGAGACCACCCGATACAGGTACGACGTTGGGTTCTCCAGTTTGCTCTCACGTTCCAGTGCTTTCCATAAACGGAGAATGGCTTCCTGCTCGACTTCATCCGGGTTGATACCGAGATTTTGCGGGCAGTTCCGCGCGACTGTGCGACGTAGCCACGGCCCATACTCCTCCAGAAGCGCCTCGAGTTGCTTCTCGGCCCGCGCGCGCCGAGCACCGTCCTCTGAAGGACCGGAGGTTGATTTGCCGCTGGATTCGTCGCTCACGGTGCTGTCCAGATCTATCCGGCGTCGGGGACGGCCGCCTTACCTGCAAGACGGCTCGTTTCCGTCAACCGTGCTTCGCGCCCTGTCTCAGGACGTGACTCCGCCGTCGATCACGAAGGTTTGGCCGGTCGTCCATGAACCGGCTCGAGACGCCAGATACACGCCGATACCGGCGATGTCCTCGGGCTCTCCCAGTCTTCGCAGTGGTGTTTCGGCTTCACGTTGCTGGCGCACCTCGTCGTTCTCCCAGAGCGCTCGAGCGAAGTCCGTTTTGACCAGTCCGGGTGCGATGCCGTTGACACGGATGTTGAACGGGCTGAGCTCGGCCGCGAGATTGCGTACGAGCTGCATGTCGGCGGCTTTCGAGATTGCGTAGGCGCCGAGGACTGCACTACCCCTCAAACCGCCGATCGACGAGACGACGATGATGGCTCCGTCGCCCCGCTCCTTCATCTCGGGAGCCACGCCTTGGCATAGCCAGTGGTTGCTCTTGATGTTGACGTCCATGACCTTCTCGAAAGCCGAGTCAGGGATGTCGAGGAACGAACCGTAGTAAGGGTTGACGGCGGCGTTGCAGACGAGAGTGTCAATTGGCCCGACAGTCTCGCGGGTCTGCGTCAACAGGTTGTCGATCTGCTCGCGTGAAGAAATGTTGCATGGGATTGCGACAGCCCTGCCTCCGGCATCGACGATGCCGTTTTTGACCCGTTCGCAGGCGTCTTCCTTGCGGCTTGAGATGACCACCGTGGCGCCGTGTGCCGCGAGCCCTTCGGCAATGGCCTTGCCGATGCCCTTCGTTGATCCAGTGACAACGGCTACCTTGCCGGTCATGTCGAACAGATCCTTCATGTGCCTTCACTCCTGAGCGCGTCCTGGCGGCGGTTCGTTCTTACACAGCTCCAATCCACCGACGACGAGGACGCTCGACGTCGAGGGCGAGTGGAAACGGCTTGATTTCGTGGCAGGACAGTATGCCACCGAAGCCTTGGCCTGCGAGGGTAGGGGCTGGCTAGGTGGGGCGGCGTCGGCGCTCGAGAAGGCCGATTTGCTGGGCCGTCACGCCACCACTGTCGAACTGGAGTCAGCCGGCAGGCGTCGACCCGCCGACGATCTCGTCGTGGTAGGTCTCGATCCGCTCGATGATGTCTCGAATCAGGCCGTCGGCCACGTCGAGATCCTCGAGAGTGTTGACCAGGTGGCGCAAGAAGCCGTGGAAGTGGCGGCTCTCGATGCCGCGTTTGGCGTGAGCTTCACGAAGTGGTACGCCCGTGTAGGCCACACCACCACCCAGCACGGCTGAGAGGAACTCGCGCTGCATCCGCTGCTGCTTGTCCATGGGCGTAGACGCGAAGAAAGGCGACAGCTCAGGGTCGGCGAGCACGCGTCCGTAGAAGCGTCGGGTGATCGCAGAAAGGGCGTCCTCGCCGCCCAGGCGCTCGAAGATCGTCGCGGTCGATTGATTGGCGTCGCTCATGCCCGGGGCCCCAGATTGATTCGTCGGTCGTCCGTCGTCCTGCCGAAGCTGCTGTAGTCGGAGCTTCTGGAGACGGGATCTCAGTCT
>JANQPS010000072.1 GCA_028285365.1 Thermoanaerobaculia bacterium
TTCGACTCGATTGGCATCCCGCTTGGCGTTGTCAGCGAGGCGCCTTGCCTTGAGCTCTTCGTCCTCTCTCTGCCGTGCGATCTGCCGTCGCTGGTCGGCCGACGCCGAGGCCGCCTCCTGTTGCAGTCGACTCAGCGTCGCGGCCACTTCGTCGATGGCTTTTTGGGTTTCGGTTTCGAGAGCCGCGAGTTGCTCCTGGAGCTGCTTGGCGTGCTCTGAGCCGGCAAAAATTCGATCGAGATCGACGACCGCGATCTTCGGAGCACTCTGGGCGTGAGCCCCGAAGGCCCCGATCGTGAGCGCCAGCATGACGGTGGCCAAGACCACCGGCCTGGTCAGCCTGGTGCCTGTTCTCATGAGGCTGGGCTTGACGAGGCCGGACGTGAGTGAGCGGGTTGGTTGGCCCCCTCGCAGAGAGGAGAGAAGCTGGACAGGTCGTTGTCTTGACATGGCAGGCCTCCGGAAAAGAACCTCAGAATAGAGACTGGGAATAGAGAACTCGGAATAGAGAACATCAGAGTCTAGTGCTGATCCGTGCGGCCATCAGCGTGGCGGGAGGAACAACCCGCTCGACGGGACGCAGCCGACACGTGTCGAGCGCTCGGAGCCAAGGCGGATCATCGAGGATCGGGGAGTGCGTTCCCGCTGGCACCGAGACCGCCCAGGTTCGCTCCAGCAGGATTCTGCAAGACCTTCTCACTGGCTCTCCACGCTCACGGCCTCGGGAGCGGGCTCGGCTCGGGAGTGCGCTGTGCGCTGTCGAGATCCCGATCACTTCTTGGAATCGGGGCCCGGAGTCATCGGCATGGGAAACGGTGTCACCGTGCCGGTTTCGCCTTCGGGAGCGTGAATCCGCCCTGCTCCCTGCTTCTCGACCTCGTCGATGCGGATGATGGCGTGCATGGGGAGGTATGAGCGCTTGACGCCATCGAACTCATGCTTCAGACGCTCCTCCGAAGGATCGACGACGACTTGCGAGCGTTCGCCGAAGAGGATCTCCTCGACTTCGACGAATCCGAAGAGCGCACCCTGAGAGATATCGCGGGCAAAGATCTCGTAGACCTGCCCCTGGTTCATGAAGATGATCTTGTAGATGCGCTGATCGGTCATGCTTTTGCGGAGTCGTTGGCAGAGCTGTGCGGCACCCGCTGGTCCTGGTCTGAAACTCGACCTGAAGACGGCAGAGAGGTCGCGCGAGCCGATGAGCGTGCAGGGTCGTCCCGAGGACGTGAGCTCGAGGAGCTCGATCGTCAGCTCTACTGCTGGCCCTACCGTCAGTCGTGTGGTGGGCTCAGTCCTGGCGCATCTTGGCGAAGGCCTGAGCCATTGCGTTGAGGCCGGTGGATTCGCTCTTCTGTTGGTTCAGATAGTTCTTCAAGTCCGACTTGGTGCCTTCCAGCTTGGAGCCCAGGGGAGCGAGCGAAAGGCGGCGACGCTTGGTATCGATGGAGTCGATTTGCAGCTTGACCGTTTGGCCCGGCGCGTACAGGCGCTGGGGTCGAGCGCCCGAGGGTAGGTTCAGCGCCGAGAAGGGAAGCAGGCCAGTCAGTCCCGGCTCGAGCAAGATGAAGATGCCGAACTTGGCGATCTGTTCGACTTCACCTTCCACCTGGTCACCCTCGGAGTACTTCTCGCCGAGATTGGCCCATGGGTTGCCCTTGGCGACCTCCTTGAACGACAGGGCCAGTCGCTGACGATCAGGGTCGATGTCCCGCACCCAGACCGTATGGGCCGTGCCTTCCTGATAACTCTCCTCGTCGAGCTTGTTGCCGGGAAGAAGAGCCGATTCGTGAAGCAGACCTTCGATTCCGGAGCCGACATCCATGAAGAGGCCAAAGTCGGTGCGTCTGACGACGGTGGCTTCGATCTGCTCGCCGACGGTGATGCGCTCAGCCGCCTCATGCCACGGGTTGGGCTCCAGGGCCTTCATCGAAAGGGAGATGCGCTCCCCGCCCTTTTCGATCTTGAGCACCTTTGCCTCGACCGGCTGGCCCTCCTGAACGATCTCGTTGGCGCGCTCGAAACGCTTGTGCGTCAGCTGGCTGTTGTGCACGAGGCCTTCGATCCCGCCGAGCTCGACGAAGACCCCAAAGTCCGTGATCGAGCGCACGGTGCCCTCGACGGTGTCGCCCGACGCCGTTGCCTGCTGGAGCCGCTCCAGGGTGGAGGCGCGATCCTCCTCCAACGGCTTGCGGCGAGACACGACGACTCGTTTGCCCTGTTCCCTGATCTCGATGATTGCGAAGGGGAAGGTGCGATCGACGTAGGAGTTGGCGCGGCGAGGCTTGCCGAGCTCGATCTGCGACTTGGGGCAGAACGCTGGGATGCCGTTGAGAGTGACGTGGAAACCGCCCTTGTTCCAACCGATGACCGTACCCTTGATCCTCTCGCCAGCTGCAGCGGCGTCGATGATGCGCTGAAGCTCAGGGGATGGTGGGGCGGGCTCTGCTTCGGCCTCGACTGTCTCAGCAGCTTCTGCAGCAGCCTCCGAAGAGCCGGCGCCTTCCGTCTCGGTAGCGTCGCCATCTGTCTCGGCAGCGGCGGCTGCTTCGGTGGCTGCCTCATCGGACGCGTCTGCTGATGCCTCTGCTGGTGCTGCGTCGTCAGTCG
>JANQPS010000073.1 GCA_028285365.1 Thermoanaerobaculia bacterium
GGACCTCGGGGGAGAAGCCGTTGCCGACCCGTGACGCCAGGGCCACGCAGAGAGGGCGCAGGCGCTTCCCGCCGAGTCCGATCAGTTGACTCCCTGCGCGGCTCGCCAGACTGGCCTCAGACTGGATGCTGGCCAACTCGGCTTCGAGTTGAGTCATGTCCTCGGTTACGAGCAGCGCCAGCTCCGAAAGCCGGTCGGCCAGGGTCTCGAGACCCCGTTCGCTGCAGAGCACCCGCAGCCTCTCCATGACGTCCGGCGTCGCCGTCGTCTCGACGATCTCACTCAGCATGAGACACCCCACAACATCCCGGTTTGCAGGCGCCAAGCCAGCGCTTGGCGTTCCTTACAACTCTTCGTTCGGGCCGTGCCACGGCGTCCGATTCAGCATCTCTCATGCTGACACTCCTCTGAATCTGCCACTCGCCAACGCGAGCGCGGCAAGACGACAACACACTCATCATGAACATCTGACCTCTGACCAACCCCAGCGCATTCGGCACGGTGATCCTGGAAGAACTCGGACTGCACTATCGACCCCTGCGAGCGGTACCCACGAGCACTTTCAGTCCGAGTTTTTCGACGGTGCCACCCTTGAGAAAACGCTCGGCGATGGCGTCCGCGATCTCGACGAGGTCTTCGATGGCCTGGAGTCGCTCAGCGAACACCCGAGCTTCAGGATCCGGATCGGCCTGGAGCTCCGGTACCCAGTCCCTCAGGTTCTCGAGAATGGGGTCCCACTCGCGCCGCTTGCGAATTTGGACGACGTGGCGGACGACCTTCTCGAGATCGGTTTCCGGGTGGTAGAGGATGCGTCTCGAACCCGAGACCGTCTCGGGAGAGACCAGCCCCCACTCGCGCAGCTCACGACAAGCCATGGAGACTGCGCCTCTGCTGAGGTCCAGTCCCTCCATGATCTCCTGAGCATCTGCAGGCGTGGAACGAGAGAACAGCCAGCCGAAGACTCTCGCAGTCGTTGGCGAGACTCCCCAGAAACTGCCGAGTGATCCCCACAGCTGTACGAAATCCTCCCGGATTCGATCGGTCTTCATGGTTTCGTCACTCTAAGCCACACATTCGGGACTTTCAAGTTTTTTTGAAATCCCTATATGTCGCTTCGCACAGTTGTCCTCTTTGGATGACACCGTGTTCCTCGCAGAGAGCCGAGCCAGACGGCGGGTCCTGCAGAGATCCTCTGTTTTCAGGGTCCCGAACCGCGGTACGGATCATGCTGTAGACCCCGTTGTAGTCCTGCCGTCAACCTACTGCCGTCCAACAGCGACACGTCTGGACAGCAATCCGAACAGCTCACCAGCCAGGACTCACCCATTCTCTGGACAGATTCTTTGGACAGTTCCTTTGGAAAGACCCGCAGACACCCGCAGAACCAGCGCAAACCCGCTCACAGAGGCGGCGCATGAAATACGCATGGGATAGCGTTGCCCGAGAGGATGAGAAGACCATGATGACGTTTTGCTTCGACCGATCAACCGACGACCGTTCACCACACCACGATCTCGTAGCCCGCCCGATCCAACGGGCCTGGCGCGGTCACCGTCGACGTCTGGGCAGCCTCTCGGTTGCCGCGATCTCGGCCGCGATGACTCTCACCACCGGCCTGGCGACCGCTCAAGAGACTCCTGCTCAATCCGCTTCGGAACTGGCCGAATGCGCCACATCCCACGGAAAGTCCAGTTCCGTCAGCACCCTCGTTCGAACGTTCGACGCTGGAGGCGACGCAGCTCCACGGCAAGAGCGGTTTGCGGTGCGCCACGACGGCTCGACCCGATGCGCTGTACGCATCTCGCCAGACCTGGTCCAGCTCGACGCCGCTGAGGCTACTCAGGCTCTGGGAGGTGCGCCTTCGACTGCCGGTGTCGCAGTGACCGATGCCGCCACGCTTTCCCGCTCCACCGCACCCACACGGCAGCTGTCGCTCAATGAGCGCCGTCAGGCGCTGCGTACTCCTGAACAGCTGCTGCGCGCGTCGGTGAGTCGCACCGACAAGACGGTTCGCCACCGCCTTCAGCCACCTACCCGAGAGGGTGACGCGAGCCGACTGGTTCAGGTTCAGCAGCCACTCGTCTTCGGCGCCGACGACCGCGTCCGAGTAAGCGACACCACCGCTTTCCCGTTCAACACGATCGTCTACGTCGAGAGCGAGTTCCCGTCAGGCGACCTGCTCGCATACAGCGGCGTCATGATCTCGCCGTACGCGGTGCTCACTTCGGCCTTGGCGCTCTACCAGGAGAGTCTGGGTGGCTTTGCCCTCTCGGTCGAGCTGGCACCAGGGCAGACCCAGGAGCGTGAGGGTGAAGACCTGCTGAGGCCTTTTGGCAGCCAGTTCGCCACGGAGCTCGAGGTTCCCCAGGACTGGTTCGACTTCGAAGCCACCGAGGCGATCTACGGCGTCGCGTTCATCACGCAGCGCTTCCCCCAGATCAACCAGTTCATGAACCTGGCTTTCGACCTCGATCCCACCGGGAACGTGAACATGGCCGGGTACGACGCCTTCGCCCAAGGCGAATCCGAGAGCTTTGCGCAATGGACCCGTGACGGTCAGGTTCTCGCCTCCGACGCGATCTTCTTCGACCACCGCATGGACGACGATGGCGGTGCCATTGGAGCTCCGGCTTGGGAGTTCATCCAGGCCACAGGTGAGCGCAACATCTTCGGCATCAACTGCTGCATCGCCAACGACGACTCTGCCAACGTCGGTGTCCGGCTCACCTCGGCCAACGAGGAGCTGATCTCGGGTTGGGCAGCCTTCACGCCAGGCATCAACGGCACCCTGGATCCGGATCCGCTCGACATCGGTTCGGCCGATCGGTTCCGTGTGACCGTGCTCTGGCAAGACCAGCAGGACAACGTCGGGACCGGAGAGCCTGTCGTACTCACTTCCGACACCGGCTACTTCTGGTTCTTCGACGTCGCCAACGTCGAGATCGTGGTCAAGGTGCTCGACGGATGTGGGGTCAACGGCAACTTCTGGGTGTTCGCTGCCGGCCTGACGGATGTCGCCGTCGAGCTCACGGTGGAAGACACGATCTCCGGCGAAGTCCGCACGTACTTCAACGACGTCGGTACGCCGTTCCAGCCGGTCCAGGACACGAGCGCTTTCTCTACCTGTCCATGATCGGTGAGCGGGCTCGGGGCACACCGAGCCTGCGTCGTCGCCCGTCTCGACCCGAGCTCGGCTCCCGGCGCGATACTCTGGGCTCATGAGCTCAGAGAACAGAAGATCCGCGCCCGCGCCGCGCCGACAGATCGGCCGGCGCACACTCCTCAAGTCCGCCAGTCTCGCCGTCGCCGCCCCGATGATCACACTGGGTCGCGTGAAACTACTCGCGCACGCCGGTCAGTCC
>JANQPS010000085.1 GCA_028285365.1 Thermoanaerobaculia bacterium
CCAGAAGCAGCTGGATGCAGAGGAGCAGCGCCACAAGGAGCAACTGAAGTCGGAAGAGCGGCGCTTCCGTGAGCGGCTCGACCACGAACGTCGGGAGGCTGTCAAGTCGACGGCTGCGTCAGCGTACGCGAACGCGAACCGGTACGTGGGCCTACTGCGTGCATTCGCTCCGCGCGGTGATCTCCCAGACCAGCCGACGAGCGAGGCGATCATCAACGCGCTTGGAGACCTTCAGCTGGTTATGGCGATGGGTTGGTCAGAATCGGTCCGCACGTCCGCGGGAGAGCTACATCTTGCGATATCCAAAGCATCGAGTGCAGCCGTGGAGTTGGTACGCGTCATCAAGGCGAAGGAGTCTCCAGTAGACGCTGGGCAAGAGTTCATCCGGCTGGCAGATGAGGCCGATGTCCTTACCGAGAAGTACCGAGCGGCGATAACCGAGGACGGGGATGGCTGATGGTGGAATCGCTACGTAATGGCGTGAACACACGAACTCGCCTCGAACACGCTGCGTCAATGAACGACCTGCGCTGACCGATATCTCAGGTGGAAGGCGAAGGACCGAGGGATGTGATCTACGTTGAGAATCCATGAGTCCGCATTCTTCATAACACGTATCGGCAAGCCTGGGACCGAGATTCGGGCTCGTGCGGATCATGTCGGGGAGTTCATCCTCGAAGAGCCCCTCAAAGCACACGGCCTGGGGCTAGTGAGGGCCGATCAGGATCCCGGGCTCGAGAAGATCACTGAGAAGATCGTCCGGAACATCCTTGACTCGAAGCTCGTAATCGTCGATGCGACGGGCGGAAACTCAAACGTCTAATACGAACTCGGTATCGCACACGCTTTCCGACGGCCGGTGATCCTGCTAGTCGACGACGTGGACAAGATCCCATTCGATGTGTCGGCCTACACATCATCGAGATTGGCGACGACGGCACTCTGGGAGCGGCCGATGCGAAGCAAGCATAGGAAGAGTTCGCCGCTTCGCTCGAACGCGTGCTTTCCGATGGCTTCGAGCCCGCCTCACCGGTGACGGCGGCAGATGCAGTTGCTGGTCTTCAAGGCAGCACCGACCCAAGTGACGCTGCGCTGGCCGAGGTGATTAGGAAGCTCGACGCGCTGGAGGCAAGTGTCGCTCGAAGCGATTCGCGATCTGCGGCGAATATCCAGAGGATCGCAGAGCGTGGCTTTCGGTCCAGGGCGCCGAACTCGGACGGCCATAGCTCACAGCTCGATGTCGACGTGTACCTCCAGTTCTCTGACGATGAGTTCGTCCTCTTCAACATCCCTGAACAGAGGATCCTGGCTTTGGGATACCTCGTAGTTCCCCCGGATCTCGGCGACCCATCCCGAACCGTCGCGCTCTCACCTCATGGCTAATGCAGCAGGCGGCGGATGCAGGCTGGGACGTGGCAAGCCTGAGGGCGCAATGGCAGCATTGCGGCGCAGACCTTCGAGAGAGAGTCGTCAAGTACCGGAGCAGGAAGCTCGGGCACGCGGGCGAGAGTTGAGCAGGCGCCTTCTCTCCAGTGGATTTCCCGACTGCGTCTTCTTCCGAGTGCGCAGACGAGGCCATCTCATTGCTGAGCCCTTCAAGCTGAGCCCTGGCTGACCCTTGTCGCCCGTACACACACTGCACATGCGCTCACACTCACACACGAGCGTCACACACCGCGTACACACACAAGCAAGGGAAGCGCGGGGAGGGATCGAGAGGGGCGGACGAGAGCACCTTGGGGGAGGGGCCTGGGTCACGTCGTCCCTCCACCTGGCTCCCCTCGCAGATAGCGAATGTTCCCTCGATCGTCGAATGACGCCTTGGCCAGGGTGGAATCAATCGGTTACACGAAAGCAGCAACGTCGTACGACTGGGTCGAGAACGTCCCTCGT
>JANQPS010000104.1 GCA_028285365.1 Thermoanaerobaculia bacterium
ATGGCGTAACCCTGTTCCTCGAACTCGAGATCGTCCAGGGCGAACCCGGACGCGATGTCGAACTGGGCGCCGACGATGTCGACCCCGGTCACCGCCTCGGTCACGGGATGTTCGACCTGGAGACGGGCGTTCATCTCCATGAAATAGAGCTCGTCGCGGTCCAGGTCGAGCATGAACTCGACCGTGCCGGCACCGATGTACTCGACCTCGTTGGCGAGATCGCGTGTGGCGTCGTATGCCTGCTGACGCAGCTTCGGGCCGAGTAGCGTGGAGCTGGATTCTTCGACGAGCTTCTGGTGGTTGCGCTGGGCGCTGCAGTCGCGATGTCCCAGGACGTAGGTGTTGCCCGCGTTGTCGCGCAGGACCTGAACCTCGACGTGACGGAAGCGTTCGATGTAGCGCTCGAGGTAGAGATCGCGGCTGCCAAAGGCGCTCTGTGCCTCGCTCGCCATGCGTAGGAAGTTGGACTCCAGGTCCTCCGGTCGGTCGACTCTCTGGATGCCGCGTCCGCCGCCGCCATGAACGGCCTTGATCATGATCGGGTAGCCGATGCGCTCGGCGATCTCGGCAGCCGCCTTGGGTGAGGTGACGACGCCTCGACTCCCCGGAACGACCGGTACGCCGAGCTTCTCCGCCGTCTGCACGGCGTTGGACTTGTTGCCCATGCGCTCCATGCTCGGCACGCTGGGACCGATGAAGTTGAGACCGTGTTGAGCGCACAGATCCGCAAAAGCCGCGCTCTCCGAGAGAAAACCGATGCCGGGGTGGACCGAATCGACGGCCTCCGTTTCGGCAATGCGGATCACCGAGTGGGCGTTGAGGTAGCTCTCGTCGGGGGTGCTGCCGCCGAGGCACACGAGGGTGTCGCTGTCGCCCAGGGAGTGGGCTGCGACGGAGTCCATGTCCGGATCGGACTGAACCAGGACGACCTCGATCCCCTTGGCCTGCGCTCCACGAATGAGCTTACCGGCGGTGCATCCGCGCGCGTGGATGAGGGTCCGCTCGACTTTTCGAAAGAGCTTGCGGGTGCGACGTCGACTCGGAGGTGAGACCGACTCACTGAGCGGCGCTCCGCCAGCCAGGACCTGCTCGATGACCTGGCGAACGTCGAGTGCTGCGACCGGGATGCCGGGATCGATCTCTTGCAGACGCTCGTCGAGGTCGTGAGCCAACGGGTGCCGAACGAGTCCGTGCATCGCGCCAGGCGTTTCGCTGAGATAGTTCGACAGACTCGACTTCATCGTCAGATGCGAGCGCACGACGATCTGTCCTGCGAAAGGCATCGAGGTTCCGGAGAGATAGTAGGTGTCGACCAGAGGATGGGTGACGAGGCTCGCCTGCGCGCCTCCCGTGCAGTCGCCAAAGCCGAACACCAGGATCGGGAGGTCGTTGTCGCGCACGAAGCGCGTGATGCGGTCGTTGACGATGGCCATGGAGAACAGCGAGCCAGCGCCCTCCTTGGTCTGCATGCCGCCGGACGACATGAAGCAGATGACCGGGAGCCGGTTGCGTGCACAGCGCACCAACAGCTTGCAGAACTTCTCGCCGCTCGCCATGTCGAACGAGCCGGCCTGGAAGCCGAGGTCGGAGACCATGACTCCGACGCGACGGGACTCGCCTGCGACCGTGAAGCTCGCGAGCGCAGTCTGGGTCCCGCAAGGAACGCTGCCTTTGGCCAGCGCATCTTCGATCGAGATGCGAAACCCCGGAAACCTCGCCGGGTCGGTCGTCATCAACGAGCGATCGAGAAGGTCGACCTCGCTGAAGAACTGGTCGAAGACGAGCTGTGGCGTGATGCGGTGCCGCCGCTTGGCGTCGATCAAGACTTCTTGGATGAGCAGGTCCTTGTAGGCCCGATCGAGTCGGTTCCAGAAGTCCTTGATGCCGATGTTGCGAGGGCGAATGGTGCCCTGGTAACGCCCTTTGGTGGCCTCCGAGCTGTAGTAGTTGGCGAGCAGCCGATCGAAGAAGAAGGTGATCAAGCCAAACAGGGGCTCCGAAACCGTTGGGAAAGCGGCCTTCTTCCAATCCGCGACCGACTTGAGCAGCTCGCCGCGACGGCGATAGCGCACGAGGCGTTTGATCCACTGGTGCAGGCGTTCTCGAAGCTCGGCTTCGGACGGCGGGTCGCCGTTCGCCCAGAGCCCGCTCGAGGCCGCGACCGGCACCGTGGCGCTGAGCGAAGCTTCGAGCAGGTTGGCCACGGAGTCTTTCGAGATCTCGTTGGTCTCCATTGCCTCGCGCGCGACCGACTTGAGGTCCGCGATGAGGTTGTCGTAGAGGCGATCGAAGAGGACGATGTTGCGGCACTCCTCGAGCAGCGGCTCGCGGATCTCCTCGAAAGACGCGAGCTGCATGACGTCAGCGTCGTCGGCGTCGACCTCGGTGAGCGGCGGCTGCTTCTCGAGAGACTGCACCAACAGCGGGAAGTTGTTCTGCGCGCCGCTCTTCCAGACGTTGTAGAGGTGGAAGACGAGCTCGAAGACGAGGTTGGTACGGGCGTAGAGGTAGTTGCCTTCGCGTGACCCGAGAAAAAACGACGCGACCGGTCCGCGGTCTTTCTCGAGCGCAGAGTGGGCGCTCAAGAAGGTGCGCCAGCTCTCGGTCAGAACGTCGTCGTACTTGATCTTGAGCGGGTTCGAGCGCCAGCGTTCGTAGGCCTGCAGGTGCTCGGCCGTGGTGCGTGCGTCGAGATCGCCGGAAGGGATCTCGCTCTCCGAGAGGCGGCCGTAAGCCTCGACGGTCGTCGAGCGAATGCGCTTGCGCAGGCCCAGGTAGCGCAGGTATCGATAGGCGACGCCGAAGACGTTGGGCTGCTGAGTCGGGTTCTCGATCGTCGACAACGAACCTGCGTGACTCTGTCGGCGAAGTCTCACACCTGGCTCGAGGTAGCGCTCGACGGTGTTGCGGTAGTGCTCGAGCACGGAGGCGTTGTTGACCATGAAGTAGTGAGCAAGTCGCTCGATGGCCGTGACGCTCGAGACGATCGCGGAGTCCAGATTGAGGACTCCCTCCGAGTTCTGGCTCGGTGAGTAGTCGATGATCCCGTCGATGTAGCCCTGCTCGTGCAGCTCGTAGGGAGAGACTCCGACAGACTTGGCGCACTCCTGCCATGACAAGTTGTACTTGCGTGCGATGTTCGCGAGTCCCTGCGGCTGGATCGTGTTGAACACCCCGTCGGTCACGGAGAGCAGGATGTTCGTCGTCGCGAGTGGAATCGCGCCACCCGAATAGCCGTTGCCGAAA
>JANQPS010000114.1 GCA_028285365.1 Thermoanaerobaculia bacterium
ATCGGTCTCCTCGTGAGCCCCTTCCATCAACGCCTCCAGTCGCTGGCCGACAAAACGCTCTCGCCGCGCCTTCGCAATCGGTCGCTGGTGCTCGAGCAACCGTTCCTTGCGCGAGGCGGCCACGTCCTCTGCGGGTCGATCCGCAAGCTCGGAAGAGGGTGTATCGGCCTCTGGTGAATACGTGAACACTCCGAGGTGATCGAGCTCAGCCTGCTCCACGAAATCCAACAGGTGCTCGAAGTGATGCTCGCGCTCCCCCGGGAAACCAGCGATGAACGTGCTGCGCACGGAGAGGTCTGGCACCAGGTCGTGGGCACGCTCGAGCAACCGGAGGTAGCGTTTGGCACTACCACCCCGACGCATGGCCTTCAGGATCTCAGGGTGGCTGTGCTGAAGCGGAATGTCGAGGTAGGAGCAAAAACGGGGTTCGGTCCCCATGAGCTCGAGAACGGCATCGTCGAGCGTTGCCGGGTAGGCATAGAGGAAGCGGATCCAAGGGATCGACGTCTGGTCGAGCAACGCCTCGACGAGCTTTGCCAGTCCATGGCGCCCGTAGCCGAGGTCTTCTCCGTAGCGCGTCGTATCCTGCGCCAGCAGCGAAATCTCCGACACACCCTGGGCCTCGAGTGCCTGAGCTTCTTCGACCAGGCTCTCCTGCGTTCGACTGCGGAATCGACCTCGCCAGACGGGGATGGCGCAGAAGGTACAAGGATTGTTGCAGCCCTCTGCGACCTTCAGGAACGCATGCCCTCGAGTGGTGAGTCGACGAGGAGCCGTGTGATCGAAGACGACGTGGGCGGCACTCGGCTCCGGTGCACGAATTCCACCGAGGCTCACGAGTTGCGGAGCCTCGCGCAGATCGTCGAGACCAATGAAACCATCGATTTCGGGAACCTCGGCCTCGAGCTCTCGAGCGTAGCGGTTGACCATGCAGCCAGCCACGAGCAGCCGTTCGACACTGCCTCCGCCGCTGGCCTGTTTACGGCCCGCCACGTCCAGGATGGTGTCGATCGACTCCTGTTTCGCCTCGTCGATGAACCCGCAGGTGTTGACGATGACCGTCTGGGCCTGATCGATGTCGTGCGTGAGCTCGAAGCCTTGCGCCTCCAGCTCCCCTAGCATGATCTCCGTGTCGACCAGGTTCTTCGGACAGCCGAGGCTGATGATGCCCACCTTGCCGCCGGTCGCACCCGGGTTGGTCGAATCGTCTTCCATAGCGGGCGCATGCTAGCAGGCAACCTCGAGCCCGACCGACCGACTGAAGCGCTCCACCGCAACCTCGATCAGGCGCTCCATGTCCTGGAGACCCAGAGGCCGTCGACGCGCGCCCCAGCGGAGCCGATCAGGGTCCTCGACATGCTTGGAGAGCACCCGCAGCACCCCCTGTTTGCGTTCCGCCTTGAGGTCGACCCTTCCGATGAGACGCTCACCAGCAAGAACCGGAAGACAGTAGTAGCCGAAGCGACGCTGGTCCGCCGGTTTGAAGATCTCGAGCAGCTGCTCGAAGTCGAACAGCACCTGTGTCCTGGCACGATCCCAGATCAGCGGATCGAACGGCGACAACAGACGAACGTCTTCGACACCTGGCCTCGAGCGAGCGAGTCTCTCGGCGAGCTCCAGGTGCTCAGGCCGCACAAAACCCCTCGTCACCTTGTCCTCACCTACGAGATCACAGGCCACGACCTGCCCTCCCTCGACCAAAGAGTCCAGCGCACGCTGGATCTGGGGGCGCAGGTTGCGCAGCCTGAACGTGTCGGCGAGGGTGCCGACCGTGGCCCATCCGTGGCCGTCGAGCGCCTTCCCGAGCAGCAGACGGAGGGATTCGTGAAGAGTCAGGCTGGCATCGAGAGCCGCCGTCGGAAGCACCCGTTCCGGCAGGTCGTAGGTCCGCTGGAAGCGCTGCCGTTCCGCAATCGCCAGCTCACCGACGAACCACAAGCAGTTCGCGACACGCTTGCTGAGCTTGAAACCCCACCACTCTCCCGCCCCGCTGCCTTCCAGGTCCGCCGAGCGCAGAGGCCCTTCACTGTCTATTCGGCGCAGCAGCTCGTCGGCCATGGCCCGGTGCTCGGTCAGGACTGGCCCCACCCAGCTATGGGATCTCATCGCCTCCCTGCGAAACGCAAAAGCCGGATAGAGCTCCATCGGCATCCAGCTCGCTTCATGCCCCCATCCTTCGAACAGTTCCTGATCCTCGAGCGCGTCCGTGCGCTCGAGTAGCTGCTCGGGGAACTCCCGCTCGAGGCCCTCGATCCGTGAGAGCAGCACGATCGCGTGGCTGCGGGCCCCGGCGATCGACACGGTGTCCAGCTGGAGATAGCCGAAACGTCGGATCGTCGTCAGGGCAGCGCGGCGGGCTCGGAGTCCACTTCCCTTCGCGCGGGTCGGTTGACCGACCCACTGCGGTTTCAGGAACCCGGCCTGGGCAAGCGCCAGCCGACGCGCCCGCTTGACGTCGAGAGTTTCTCTTCTGGGTGGTGAACTCATCTTCAGAATCAGGCTCTCCCCTCCGAGGGAGGTTGCCGTTGCCGCAACCTGACTACTGGCATGACCTGACTACTGGCATGAGCAGCCGCCTGCGTCGTTCCTGAGAAACGCGATGAACATCGTGAACTATTATCGACTGACTATGCAGCGAACAGCAGCCGCTCTCGTGATCGGCAACGAGATATTGACCGGCAAGGTGCAAGACACCAATGTCGCTCTCCTCGCCAAGGAGCTTTTCCTTCTCGGCGTCGAGCTACGTCGCGTCGTGATCTGTCAGGACGAGATCGACGTGATCGCGGCTGACCTCGGTCTACTTCGAGAAGAGCACGACTTCGTGATCACCAGCGGCGGTATCGGCCCTACTCACGACGACGTCACCATTGCTGCCGTCGCTCGGAGCTTCGGCCGCCAGATCGTTCGCTCGGCCGAGCTCGAGGCCAAGATTCGCGACCTCGTCGGCGAGCGCTGCAACGAGGGTCACCTGCGCATGGCCAACGTTCCGGAGGGAGCGACACTGCTGCACACCGACGAGGTTCCGTGGCCCACCGTCCTCGTCGACAACGTCTTCGTCCTGCCTGGACTCCCGAGGGTCTTTCAACTGAAGATCCCCGTACTCCGCCAGCACATCGGAGCGGACAGTCCGTTTCTGTCTCACGCGATCTACACGACCTGCCACGAGACCGACATCACCGATCTGCTCGATCGTCTGGATGCCGAGCACGAGGACGTCAACATCGGGTCTTATCCCGTTCACAACGAGAGCTATCGTGTCCGCCTCACGTTCGACTCCAAGAACCAGGAGGCCATCGACAGAGCGGTGCGCGATGTCCTGGCGGGTCTCCCGACCGACTGCATCGTCGAGCCGTAGTCGGCGCGCGCTAGCTGTGAATCCGCAGCGGCGGACGTCGGACGCACCGCTGGATCCTTCGCACTTCTCCGACGCCGTTGATGGCATCAGCGCCTTCGGGGTGCTCAGGATGACTCGGGCAGCGGCGCGAGCGCCTACATCCACAACAACCGACGCATGGGAGCCGAACAGCCAACTCGGCTAGGGTCGCATTGGATCCTTCGCACCCTTTCCGACGCCGCTGATGGAATCAGCGCCCTCGGGGTGCTCAGGATGACTCGGGCAGCGGCGCGAGCGCCTACATCCGCGACAACCGACGAATGGGAGCCGAACAGCTATCTCGACCAATGCATACTCTGGATCCTTCGCACCTTTTCCGACGCCGCTGATGGAATCAGCGCCTTCGGGGTGCTCAGGATGATTCGGGCAGCGGCGCGAGCGCCGATGCCCGAATCAAATCGCTTTGTCGCGGCCTTCCCAGTACTTGGCTCTGACCTTGTGACGCTGGATCTTGCCGGTGGGCATTCGAGGAATGTCGGTCGCAAAGTCGATCGACCGTGGTCGCTTGTAGTCCGGTAGGTGCTCGCGGCAATAGGTCAGGAGCTCCTCTTCGAGACTCTCGGCGGCATCAAACCCGCTGGCGACCTCGACGACCGACTTGACGCTCTCTCCCCATTCTTCGTTGGGAACACCGATCGTGCAGACCTCGTAGACGGCGGGATGCCGACTCAGGACGTCGTCGATCTCCTGGGGATAGATGTTGACCCCTCCCGCAATGATCGTCTCGGCACTGCGACCGGTCAGAAACAGATAGCCGTCTTCGTCCAGGTAGCCCATGTCGCCCATCGTGAAGTAGTCGCCACGATAGGCCCCAGCCGTCTTGTCGGGCGCCTTGTAGTACTGGAACCGGTTGGTGTCCGGTGCGAGGAAGTAGACAGTGCCAGTCTCACCCTGCGCCACCTCTCGTCCCTCCTCGTCGAGCACTCGAGACTCCGTACCCTCCACGGGTCGCCCGACCGAGCCGGGTTTGGTGAGCCACTCTTCGGAGTCGATGAGGTAGCTCCCGCCCTCGGTTGCAGCGTAGTACTCCCAGACGACCGGCCCCCACCACTCGATCATCGACTGCTTGACGTGCACCGGAGTCGGCGCGGCGCCATGGATGATCCAACGGAGGCTCGAGACGTCGTAGCGACTTCTGACCTCCTCCGGAAGCTTGAGAAGTCGGTGAAACATGGTCGCGACCAGATGGCTGTGACTGATGCGCTCGCGGTCGATCAGAGCCAGCGTCTCTTCGGCGTCCCATTTGTCCATGAGAACCTGGCTCAGCCCCGCTCCCAGCGGAATGGCGAGATTGATGCCTAGTGGCGCGGCATGGTAGAGCGGACCGGTGATCAAGGAAACGTGGGCCGACGGATCAAAAGCGCCCGACTCCCTGACCTTGAGGAGGAACGGCGTGGGCTCTGTAGTCGCCTTGCGGTAGACCCCCTTCGGATGACCCGTGGTGCCCGACGTGTAGAGCATCCCGGTTCCCAACCTGGGATCTTCGAGGTCGCGACCCGATTCCGGAGCGATAGCCTGGTCGAAGTCCTCGTAGCCCTCGATTTCTCCCCCGACGGACAGATGCAGAGCCACCTCCGGACAGTGTGCGCGGACGGCGGTGGCCACCTCGGCGCAGGAAGCGTCGGCAATCATCACCTTGGCCTCACAGTCGCGGACGATGTAGCTGACTTCGTCAGCCGTCAGGTGCCAGTTGATCGGAGTGAGCCGACTGCCAGAGCGAAGATTTGCGGCGTAGGTTTCGACGAACTGCGGTCGGTTTCTGCAAAGGAGCGCGACGCCCTCGTCCTCGCCCACGCCCTGCTTGCGCAGCAGTCGCGCCAGTCGATTGGCGTTGCCGTTCAGCTGAGACCAAGTGCGCTCTCCAAGGGCCGATTTCACGACCGTCGTCTCGCCTCGCCGTGAGGCATGAACGGCTGCGCTCATTCCTACCAGCGCAGCCTCTTGCAGCTCTTCGGCAAGGCTGATCTCGTCCGTCATGCGACGCTCTCCTTTCGGATTGGAAGGCGCAGATGGTAGCAGCGGCGCCTCGGGAGTCAGCCGACGCAGAGCCGGCAGCGAGTCGTCTCAGGAGCTCGTGGAGTCGGGACTCTCGTCGTCGCCCGCACCTCGGGACCGGGAGGGAGGGTCGTCCGATTCGCGATCGGGGCGATCGGGAACCGCTGACGACTTCAGCCAGAACTCGTGAGCCCGCTCGACGGCCAATCCCAGGATCGACTCGGGCGGGTATCCGCTTGCACTCCATTGCCCCGCTGGCCGACCCGTGAAGATCTCGAGCGCCTGGTGAATGGTCTCCACCGCCCAAACGCTGAACCGGCCTTGCTCACACGCCTCGACCACGTCGACACGCAGTTGCAGATCCCCCGCGTTGCTCGCCGGAATGATCACTCCCTGATCTCCGGTCAAACCGAAGTGGTGGCACGCGTCGAAGAATCCCTCGATCTTCTCGTTCACACCTCCGATGGCCTGGACGTGACCGTGTTGATCGATGGCACCGGTCATGGCCACCGACTGACGTAACGGAACAGCGGTCAGGGCGCTCAACAGGCAGCAGGTCTCGGCTCCGGACGCAGAGTCGCCGTCGATGCCACCATAACTCTGCTCGAAGGCGAGCGAGGCGCTGAAGGCCAGCGGATGCTCGAGGCGGAGGAGGTGCCGGAGCAGCCCCCCCAGGATGTGAAAACCCTTGGTGTGGATGGATCCGGAAAGTGACGAACTGCCTTCGATGTCGATCAGGCCAGCTCGACCCGCACTGACTGTAGCGGTAATCCGCGCAGGGAATCCGTAGGTGATCGGCCCCGCTCCGATGACCGCAAGACCATTGACCTGCCCCACGACCTCACCTTGCGTCTCGATGCGAATCGTGCCTCGGCGAATCAACTCTTGAAAACGACGCGACGGCAAGCTCGCCCTTTCTTTGGTCCTCTGAACGGCAGACCTCACATGCTCCTCACCCACGGAGTCGGCACCGCTTCGCTTGGCGAGAAACGATGCCTCACGCACGAGATCAGCCAGTCGTCCGAAGCGCGCAGTGAGCTTGTCGGTGCGCGACGCCACTCGAGCCCCCTGCTCGACGAGCGCCGCCACTCCCTCTCGTCTGATCGGCAGCAATCCGTCGTCGGCGGCGATTTGAGCGATCACTCGAGCGTAGTCCCTGACCGTCTGCTCACTGCGATCAATCTCGTGATCGAAGTCGGCAAGGACCTTGAACAGGTCGGCAAAGTCCGGATCGTAGGTATCGAGCAGCGCGTAGGTGCGAGCGTCGCCGATCAGGATCACCCGCACACTCACGTCGATGGGCTCGGGTTGAGCGAGCGCCACCGGACGAAAGAACGTGATCTCGGGAGGCACGATCTCGAGCTTGCCGTCACGGAGCGTTCGAATGAGGGATTTCCAGGCTCCCGGCTCCGCCAGGAGGTCCGTGGCATCGAGAATCAGGAAGCCGCCGCTGGCGCTCAGCAGGGCGCCTCCTCGGATGCCGCTGTAGTCCGCGGCCACGGGCTGACCTTCGTGCCACGACCACTCGACCGTACCGAGCAGGTTGACGAGGTTTGGCGTCGTTTCTTCGACCACGGGAGCCGTCGCTCCCGCTTCTCTCTCCTGGACGACGTTGACGCCATAACGCTTGGCGGCACTCGGAAGTCTGTCAGGCGGCTGCAGCCGGGTTTCGACGACATCGTCGGCCACCTCGTCGAGGTAGATGCCGGCAGCCTCGGTCGCGAACCCCTCTCGCACCGGCCTCAGGGCCGACTCCACGAGCTCACGCGCCGTTCCTTCGATCGACTCTCTCAGCTCGCTCATCGCTCCGCGCTGGAGTTTCTGGACCTCGTGAGCGAGGTCGGCCAGCCCGTGTGAATACTCTTGAATCTTCTCCTCGTACCGCTCGAGGTACGCGCTCGCAATCTTGCCCTCTTGAACCAGCTGCTGGAGCTGGGCCGGAGGCATCGGCTGACCGTTCACCTCGGGAAAGATCGTGATCTGGCTGGCTGGCCCTTGCTGCAGTGTGACCAGCTTGAAGCCAGCCTGATCGAGCTCCTTCTCCAAAGGCTCCTGGAGCTCGGCCAATCGCTTCTGAAGACCTTCCTCGACGCGACGCTTCTCCGCAATGACGCCTTCCGACTCGAGAAGCTTCGAGAAGTCGTCTTCGACGTACGTCGCAAAGTCGCGCATCGCGCGCTTGAAGTGCCGAGCTCGCCCTGCGGGCAGGGTGATCAAGCGCGGTCGGTCGGTACGCGTGAAGTTGTGGACGTAGCAATGATCAACGAGCTCCGGCTCGTCCGCGTGATCGCGCGCAAGTGTGCTCAGCAGCCGACGCACCATGGTTCGTCGGCCCGTTCCACGAACACCGCGCACGAAGACGTTCTGTCCACGCGCCACCGTGAGAATTCCGAACTCGAGAGCGTCGCGAGCGTGCTCTTGGGCGACGAAGTCGGTTTGCAGTTCGAGCTCACCGGTCGTCTCGAAGTCGAAGCAACCAGAGTCGCAGGTCCACCTCAGAGCGTCGGCGGTAAGCCGGAGTCGCTCCGCTGGCTTGGCGCCGTCGACCGAAGACGGCTCGCCAGTGCCTACCGAGCCAACATGTCCTGGCTGTTTCGAATCACTCATCGTCATCACCTTGGTCGAATTCTCTGGTTCGAGTCGTCAGGGTCGAATCGTTATGTCACCACGGTCGAGCCACCAGCTGATCCAGGCATTGCCCGACCTCACCGCGTCACGCCGAGCTCTCTATCCTCAGCGGCCCGAGAAGCGTGGCGGACGCTTCTCGAGAAACGCCCGCTGGCCCTCGAGGTAGTCGGCGCTCGAGAAACACGCCTCGACTCGTTCCG